>JAZUFW010000051.1:0-3595 GCA_045640905.1 Lachnospiraceae bacterium | reverse complement strand
ATGATAGAAAGGTGAAAAAAGAATTTAAACAATATATTGGAATATTGTCAACCGTAATATTGACGATGATATTTGTAGTGGCCTCAAAAATAGGACTTAAAATTTTTGAGGGAGCAGCTTGGTACCTATTCAGCAGTTTTTTACGTATTATTTTCGGGTGTATTGCGATATTCCTACTGAATAAGTTGTATGGCAGGTCATTAAAGAGTATTTTTACAAATCACTCACCTAAGGCTGCTTTAATCTCGGGGGTGGGATTTGCGATATACGCATTATATTTCTTAATAGCTATATTGTTGGGATATATTCCGATTAAAATAACGGGATTAACTTTAACTTTGTTTTTATCGCAAATTATTCTTCAGCAGGTAACAACAGGATTTTGCGAAGAAGCATTGAATCGCGGATTGTTGCTTGAAGGGTATTTTTGTACCAATATGAGCAGAATCAGTAAAGTTATATATGCATTGATAAGTTTTATACTGTTTGGTCTAATACATGTTACATCAGGCTGGGATACGTATACGTTTCTGTATACAGGAACCATTGGATTTGCCTTTGCAACGATATACCTGAATACTCACAATTTGATTCTTCCGATGATTATGCATTTTATTTATGATATTTTTGCCAATATCGTTTACTACATGGAGTTTAATGATTCTGTGATATTTAACACATTCTACTCAGTAAATGAAGTTATGATAGGTATTATGTTTGTGGTATCGCTTGCAATGCTATTGAAGGATAAAAAGATGTCGAATGCATGCGAACAACAGGCTTAGTAAATTGAAATTTAACAGGGCAACATAGCACACATTGAAGTGCGAAAAAATGAAACTTATACTGAAATTTGAAAAGTAGTTCGACGCGTTTCGAGTGTAAATCAAGTAAAATTTTTGTTGACAAAGCAAAATCACAGTGATAGTCTGTCCACACCATAAATGATTCGAGTAAAAATATTCGAAGAAAGGAGTTCTACCGATGATTCGTGCGATTCTAAATAATAACGTAAATCTTGGAGCTGTGTCTGATAATAACGGATATGGCTGTTTTGACGTACGAATTTTAAATAATCATCGGGAAGAATAATTTATCAGAAACAGATTTAGTGCACACTGACCGCTTATCTTCCGGATAGGCGGTCATTTTTTTTGAAAAGGAGAATGAAATTATGAGTGAAAGAGTGAACATTATCAGCGGTTTTTACGGACAGATTGAAGAAGATAAAAGGCTTGAAAAAAGCAGACACGGACAGCTTGAATATCGGACAACCATGGAATATATCCATCGGTATGCAAAAAAAGGTGACAAAATTCTCGAAGTCGGTGCCGGAACAGGCAGATATTCAATTGCACTGGCTAAGGAAGGTTTTGATGTAACAGCGGTTGAACTTGTGGAGAGCAACCTGGATGTTTTAAAGAAAAACAGTGAGGGAGTGGCAAATATCGAAGCTTATCAAGGTGACGCACTCAATCTTGACCGTTTTAAAGATGGGGAATTTGATGTAACGCTTGTTTTCGGACCAATGTATCACCTATACGAAAAGGCGGATGTCCTAAAGGCCATAGATGAAGCAATGAGAGTTACAAAGAAAGGCGGAATCGTACTATTTGCCTTTTTATCAGTATACGCAATCCTGTTTGACAATTATCTGAACGACCGGATGGTGGCGGGAATTGAAGAAAACTTCGACAAAGATTACAAAATCAGGCATTTCGAAGAGCAACTTTTTACGGGATATGACATTGTTGAGTTTGAAAACCTGTTTGAAAAGCGGAATGTGGAGCACCTTTCCACGGTAGCAGTTGACAGCGTTATGGAACTTGTAAGGAACAATACAGATTTTGCTTCGCTCACGGATGAAGGCTTTGAGGCATTTGTGAAATATCATCTGGCAACATGCGAGACAAGGGAACTTTTGGGTTGTTCGAGTCATCTGTTGTATATCTGTAAAACGAAATAGAAGCGATTAAATACGCTTCACAAGTGAAACGGAGTTTATTATGACAAATTTTGACAGAGTAAAAGATTATTACAGTAAGTTTCCGGAAGAAAATCGATTTAAGATGATGGGCTTCAGCGGAACAATGGAATATGAAATGACAATGCGAATATTCGCTAAATACATGGGCGAAAACAGAACCGTTCTTGATTTGGGAGGAGGGGCCGGAGTATACAGTATTCCGCTTGCGAAGGCAGGAAACAAGGTTTATCTGGCTGACCTTTCAGAAAGACTTGTTGAAGTTGCAAAGAAAGCAGACGAAGATAAATTGTTGACCTGCAACGTAGTTAATGCCACAGATTTATCAATTTATGAGGATTCCATGTTTGATACAGTGCTTCTGATGGGGCCGTTATATCATTTGTTGGAGGCATCTGAAAGAGAACAATGCGTCCGCGAATGCTATAGGGTATTAAAGAAGGGCGGAAGGATTTTTGCAAGCTTTATTCCCTATATGTCCGGAAGCATTGGCATTGTTGAACGCTACATTGGACATCCTGAACAGGTTGATATAAATAATCTTAAGGAAGTCTTTGCAAGCGGAAAATTTATAAACAATGCCAACAGTGGTTTTCAGGAAGGGTATTATCCGACTTCCGCAGAAATAGAGAAAATGTTCGGCGACTGTGGCTTTTCAAAACTTGAAATCAGGTCAATCCGAGGATTTGGGAACAACAGAGAGGAATACATTTACAAAATAAAGGATGAAGAGATTCGCAATGTAATATTTTCGTTGATTGAGCAGTCAGCCACTGCTGAATGCATTGTGGAAACCTGTTCGCATGCCATGTATATAGGCACGAAAATGTGAACTGTCAGATTAACCGAACTGAAATAATATTATCGATCAAGCCGGGATTTAGCATATCTTAATGCCTCTTCCCGGCTTGTCGCAAATGTAATATTCGTTAGCGTTGCGGGTTTTTATATCACTATATTGTTTATTATGCTGAGCAGGGAGCCGAAACAAAGTATGCAAACCAAAGGTTCTTCTCTGTCTTTTTTTATCGGTGCATTTGAATAATCAGAAAGGAGGTCGTACATGGATTCTTTCGGAACCCGCCTGCGTATGGCTCGCGAAGCCTGCGGAATGTCGCAGGAGTTGCTGGCTGAAAAAGTGAATATTGGTAAAAGTACGATCTCCGATTATGAGAACGACAAAAAGGATCCTAAGATGCCTATGGCTTGTGCACTGGCAAAGGAACTTAATACGACGGTTGCGTTCCTGGCAGGTGAAGATGGCGAGATGCATCATGATGAACAGAATCCGGATGTGAAAGAACTGTTGAAACTGGTAAATGGATTAAGCAGCGAAGAGTTCCAACTGGTTCTTGGCTCTGTTGAGAACATGGTAAGATTTGCAAGTCTGAAGAAGCGCGTCGTGTAATATACGCGTGAGGCGTATAATTTCAAATTATGCATGATATGCGTATAACCAAACAAAACTTATGGAGAATTCGCAAAGTGAATTTGGTATAATGTATGTAATGTAAAGGGAGGATAAAAACTTATGATGACTGTAACCTTGACCATTGATGATATAGCCTCGAAAAATACTCCGGCTATTGTTGACTATCTGAATTCGAAGGG
>JAZUFW010000050.1:0-43542 GCA_045640905.1 Lachnospiraceae bacterium | reverse complement strand
CGTCTGTACTTAACCGACCATACCACATGGTAATTAATATTGCACACTGATGTGCGGTAATGAATAAGATTTTCTTTCATACACATAGTATACCATAAGATATAGAAAAACACAAGAAAAATCGAATGTATGTTCTGGTTTCGTGCCCATCAAACCTCCGATTTTTCTTGTGTTCAGGCGCTTTCATCTCGGCACTTGAAGAACCGAGGATTCCCGCTTGTTATCCTAAATATTAATTTAACAACTTAATAATACTATAAGGAGATGGGATTTTCTCATCTCCTTATTAGTGATATTTAAACCCTTGGGGACGGGGTTAGGGGTTCAAAAAGGTGCGCCCGGAGTGCCCGGGGGTGCAAACAAATCTATCAATTCTTTTCTTCCCGGAACCCATGCCTTTTCATAAATATGAGTAAAATGATTCTTTACTGTTTGTTCAGATATACCATAGATATATGCTATTCTTCGATTTGAAAAGCCAGATATCTTTAAGTATGCCAGTTCCAGTTCGCGTTTTGTAAAATTATATTTTTGAGCAACTTCCAGGTATCTTTCTTTCGTAAGTATAGACCTATTCATCACCCAAATCCATTTCTTTGTTCATTTCACGTTCGGCATTTAGTCGAAGTGGCAGCAAAAAGAACTCTATGATAACAGCATATAATCCTGCAAGAAAACATACAGCCAAATTGGGGCCGATAATAGAAGTATCATCTATATTGCCTAAAACCCAAACTGCTGAAATTGTTATTGCAAAAAGAGCTGCAAAAATCGTCATCTTTTGTGCAGCATCAACTGCACCGATTATATTTTTGAGTTCCAATAAGCTGTAGGGTTTGATTCCAACGGAAAATGATTTAATAAAATCTTTCCACACTCCCATAATCAATAATCCCGGAATTAGAACTACTGTAATTAGAATGAAAGAGGGAAAATCAAAAAACCACATTATGGATGATAATCCCCATCTCCCCATTAGAATGTTCCCTAAAAATATTACTACCAAAAGTAACAATTCTCCAAGTACAACCATACGTATATTTCTTTTCATTATAATCGCCGTCCTTTCTGATAATGTATCTATAGGCAAATCATATCACCAAAAAAGAAAAAATAATGTAGTACCTTTTTGGACATCGAATGTAATAGTCTACAATATATCTAAGGTTAGGATTTTTGTATACATGGGTAATATGGAATAATTTATCAATAAAAAGGAGGTGTACTCATGACAATGAATGATATTCTTTTCAGCAAATTTGTCGGACCGGCAACCGTATTTAGCTTTTCGAACGATACGATTAAGACAATCAGAGTTACAACAGAGCTCGGCAAGGGAACAGAGTTTATTATTAATCTTCCGCTTGAAAGATCTAACAGCGAATCGGAAGAGACAAAGACCGGATACGACGTGTCAAATTTGCGATTTGATGGTAAAAAGATACTTCTTGTAGATGATACAAGTGTCAACAGAATCTTGGCTAAAGCGATTTTATCCAAAATCGGATTTGAAATCGTTGAAGCGGAAAACGGTTTTGAAGCCGTCAAACTGATTAGCGAATCCGCTCCCGGAGATTTCAATCTAATATTTATGGACGTAATCATGCCGGTTATGGACGGTATCGAGGCAACACGTCAAATCAGAAATTTGAAAGATGACCGATTAGCCAAAATACCTATTATTGCGATGACCGCCAATGCTTTTGAAAATGATATTAAAGCTACCCTTGATGCCGGAATGAATGTGCATGTTACCAAGCCTTTCATTAAAGAAGAACTCATATTCCGTATCAATGAGTGTCTGACCCCCTAACCCCGTCCCGGGGGGGCATATACTTCTACTCTTGGAGACGAGGTTATCTCCTGCCTCGTCTGTTGTTACTCTCTTGTTGATAATAAGCCTGTTTACAGTCATACATTTTTCTGTCGGCACGCGCTATCAATGTTTTTGCATCTTCATTCTCTTCACGAACGGCAACTCCGTATGCTGCAGATACAGTGACTCCGATTTCTTTCGTTCCTTCCTCAAAGAAATGCAACGTCTTCTCAACAATTTCGTTACACTGCTGCTCATCGCAAAATCTGACCACAGCTACAAATTCATCTCCGCCAAGTCGGAAGACCTTACCGTTCTTTCCGACAGCTTCCCTTATAGAAGAAGCAACGGATTCAATAAGCTCATCACCTTTTTCGTGACCGAAATTATCATTGGCATACTTCAATCCGTTAACATCGTACAAAATTAACGAATACATTCCTTTTTTAGCCAAAGAATTTACGTAATTATCGTAATATGTGCTTGAAAACACGCCTGTTTTATGGTCATACTTGCTTTCAATTTCTATTACGAATGCGTAATACAGTATCGTGATAAGTGCCGAAGCGACAATCGCATCCTGAAATTGATCCTTGAACAAAAGCTGAATAATTATGGCGACAACTTCAAAAATGAATAGAACAACCAGCCTGAATTTATCTTCAAATTCGCATGCGCCATATCGCTTGAAATTCACAACCATCAAGGTGATGTACGCAGCTACCATCCACACCAGGCCGACCAGGATTAATACACCTCTTTCAAAGTGACCGTCTTTGCTTACGTTAAACATCAGTCCCGTAATCGGTGATGATAGAGTACACAAAATCAAAATTGCGCCGGAAACATTCCAAAATTTCATCATTTTGCTTTTTCTCGGGACGAGTGAACCGATAAAAAAGATAAAATACAACAAAATGGAAATAAAAACGAAATACTCCGAAATGACTCCGATAACATATGAACTATAAGCTTCACTGAAATCTCTTCCTATAAAGCCCAGCAAACAAACGCATACGCACAAACACGTAAGGTTATACCTAAAGTTTCTCGCCCTTTCCATGTATGCACTTTTCTTGACGATGGAAATAAGTAAAACCATCGCAATAATATGTAAAATATAGTTTCCCGGATTAAACATTGAAGCCTCCTTAATAACGCCATCCTCTTGAGGACGAATCTACTTAAATAGCAACTTGGTGATTGCTCTCTACTTTTGCATCTCATAAAACTCAATCAATGCCTTAACAAAATCATCTCTGACTTCATCATAGTCCGCAGGAATATTATTTCCGTTCGCATTTATAGTCTTGTCATCCTTGTCGGCAATCAGAACTGTCATATATTTATTTCCGTCCGGCAATGTTCCGCTTATGCCATCCCAGTCTTGAATGTTATGTTCATTCAAAACATCAATCAATCTTCCGTAGGTCAGAGTATCCAAGTTTTCTTCCCTGTAATCGGATATATCGGTTCCCTTTTCCAAATACAATCCATCGGTATCTTTTAATACTACCGACCATGTCCAGGTTCCCGTATTTTCATTTACACAAATATCTACTTTGAAATCATTGGTCGGAGTAAAATTACCGTCATTGAATTCAACTATCATTCTGGAACAGTTTTCTTCGGAAAGCTCCTGAATTCGGTATTGCGAATAATCTGCATTCTCTTCAAATATGTCTCTGGCCATTACAAAGAAATCATCCCATCCTTCAGGACAAGTATTATAGCTGTCTACTGTGACAGTAGTTCCGTCCGAAAACAAAACAAATAATTCATAACTGTCTCCGGAATCAAGAACACCTTTCATTGATTTGCTTTTCGAATAACCATCCCAATCCAAGACACCGGAATCACGAACTATATTTTCAAGTCCTTCCACTATAGCATCATCTGCCGTGATAAGACTTGCATGCTCACAGTCCTTTATTGTATTTACAAATCCGAAATATCTGTTCTCTGTTTCGGAATCAAGTTCCCCTATTCCTCCTATTTCGGAAGGCTCTTCACCATCTTCCGTCATTCTGTAACCGCAAGGCTCTTCACTGGTAATTTTCATAAAGCACCCGGAATCCGTCATTCGAAGGATATAGTAAGGCTCCATGGCCATTCCCCGATGTGACATATAAAAGCCTGAAAGAGTGGCTCCTTCACTTGGCGTTACTGTTTGCATTTTCTTTGAATTCTTTTTAGAGTTATCTTTATCATTCTCGGTTTTAATGCTTTCGACTTCTGTCTTATCACCGTTTTTTGTACAGCCTGTAAACAAAGAAAACATCGATAATATGCCCACCAATAACACCCCCATATATCTTATTTTTCTATTCATTAGTCAATTTCTCCTACGATTTGTTTTTCTTGTCCTTCTTTTCTTTGACTTTATCTTTATCTTTATTTTTCTCTTTATCTTTTGCTTTTGTCTTGTCTTTCTTTTCTTTTTCCGGTTTTTTGTCGATTTCTTTTATTTCCGTTTCGTCGGAAGTCTCTTTTCGAATGCACGTTAAATCACTGTCCTTCGGCAATTGTTTAAAATACAATTCTCTGGCCAGTTGATATTCAGCATTGAATGTACTGTCCTGACCATGGTGAAGAGATGAAATATAGCTGTGCGCCAGGTTGTCCGGATTGGGATCAGCACGTACAATCGTTGCCAAACCAATGTTAGAACATGCTCCTGCTATACGTTGAATGTTGGTCAGAATTTCTAGAAACAGCACTCCTGCCCGAACACTGCAATTACCTTCACGAAGTCTTTCCAAATGATTGTCATGCAACGTATTCGTCAAATCGCCCATTACTTCAACCAACGGTTCGATATGTTTTGCATTTTCCACATTCCGCTTTTCGAAAGCCGAACGAGTATAATTCATTATCGAAGTAAGCAAAAGTGAAGTCAGTGCCAGTTCTTTCTGCGCTGTCTCGGTAAACTGAATGTTCTCCTCTTTAAGGGTATAGGCGGTTTCGGAAATCTTGTAAGCATAATCGCTCAAATGCTCGAATTCCGATACCAGCTTATGATACTGTGTCAAGATTCTGATATGATAATCTTCGCTGATATGAGGAGAAAGCTGAACCAAATAATTGTCGACACAGTCTGTTAAATGATCGACATTATCCTCTTCTTCGGCTATTTCATCATATACTTTCTCGTCAAAAGATTTAATCAACGAAAATGACTTGGCAATATTGTCAGCAGCAACGTCATACATAGTTCTCAACGTATCGTAACAGCTCCTGAATGCTAATGCCGGAGTTCGGAAAAATACCGGATTTAATGAAGATATCTTATCGGCATATTTATTTCCCTTAACTGTATCGTCTTTTACTATTAATTTGCTTAATCTTCTGTATACTCCGACCATCGGCAACAGCAAAATGGCGCATCCCAAATTAAACACTGTATTGGTATTGGCAATTCCTCCGGAGCTTAAAGACGTATCCCAAAGAGTATTCAAAAAACCCAATTTATGAATAACGGTGACTACTGTCAATACAACTATCGTTTCACTCAGATTAAACAGAATATTTACAATACCGACTCTTCTGGCGTCTGCTTTGGAACCTATGGAGCAAACTATGGCTGTCGTAACACAGTCACCCAAATAAATACCCACCAGCATTACATATACGGTCTTGAAAGGTATATCGCCTGCTGCCGAAAATGCCTGCAAAATACCGATTGTAGCAGATGAACTTTGCAATGCAAATGCTATTCCTGCACCGCTTAAGTATCCGAGAATGGGATTATTACCCAAATTTTCAAATAAATTTTCTATCATTCCGCTGTTGGTAAACGAGCTGACAGCGCCTGTCATATTAAGCAGTCCCGAAAACAGTATTCCAAATCCCACCGCTATTTTTCCGATATTATCGGACTTCTTAAACTTAAGCCCCATAATGAAAATCATACCGACAATCAACGCAATCGGCGCTAATGTCGACGGTTGAAAAAATCGAAGTACGGAACCTGCCTCGGCATCCACATCCAAAAGTCTGATAATCTGACCTGTTACCGTAGTTCCGACGTTGGCTCCTATAATAATCCCAAGAGATTGATCCAAAGAAATGATTCCTGCTGCCACAAGTCCGGAAGTAATGACTATGGTTGCAGTCGAAGATTGAATAATGGCTGTAACGGCTATTCCCAACAAAAAGGCCTTAATATAACTGTCGGTTACCTTTTCCATGGCGACCTTCAATGTTCCGGAAGACCCCTCTTTAAGGCTATCGCCCATAAGTCTCATTCCGTACAAAAACATTGCCAAACCACCTAGTAAAGATATGACATTAAAAATATTCATGATATCTCCGTTTTCTGTTCATTGGTATTCTTCTGAAAATTATATCACACTGAGTATTATTAATGTGATAAATATAAGTAACTGATTATTCCATGCGCTTATTGTCTTAACATATCGTAGGCTTTATACTGATACTATAAAAATAATTATTGGGGGCTATACAATGGCAAAACAAGCAAAAATTACGGTTCATCCTTCTTTTAAAATCGGGGAAATCTCTCCCAGATTATTCAGCATATTTCTCGAGCCGATAGGAACACTCGTTAACGGCACCATGTACAATCCAAAGCATCCGACAGCAGATGAACAGGGTTTTAGAAAAGATGTAATTTCATCATTAAAATCTTCCAATGTTTCCGCAGTGCGACTCCCCGGAGGAAACTTTGTTTCAGCATGGCAATGGAAAGATTCTATCGGACCCAAGGAAAACAGAAAAGTGCATCTTGACCCCGCATGGCATCAATATATAACCAACGATGTCGGACACGACGAATATTTACAATGGGCCGAAAAAATAGGTGCAGAATCACTGTATACCATAAATCTCGGCACCGGAAACATTCAGGATGCCATGGATATCGTCGAATATACCAATCACTTAGGAGGCTCTTACTGGTCCGATTTACGAAGAAAATACGGACACGAATCTCCGTACAACGTAAAAACCTGGTATTTGGGAAATGAAATGGACGGTCCCTGGCAACTGGGATCATGGGATAAAGATCCGAAAGGATACGGAATCACCTGCAATGAAGTATCCAAGGCTATGAAATGGATAGATGAATCCATCGAAACAATTGTCTGCGCTTCTTCCGCTCCGTTTATGGATCATTACCCCTCATGGGAAGAAACTGTTTTGCAGGAATGCTACGAAACCGTAGATTATATTTCCATGCACCATTATCACGCAGCCCCTCCCGGAGACATGAAAGCTTTGCTCGGAGGCGCCGAATATTATGATGATTTTATTAATACCGAAATAGCGATGTGCGATTTGGTCGGTGCCAAATGCAGATCACCCAAAAAGATAATGCTTTCTTTCGATGAATACGGAACCATGCTTCGCGAAAACTCTCCTTTGCATCCGGGATACGGCTATCACAATATGGCTGCAATGCATTACAAATTTGATCCGACACGCAAGTACGTTCTTCACGATCCCGACAATATGGTCGACAGAGAGTTCCCGGGCGGTGACATGGTTAGTCTGCTCGGCGCTGCTTCAATTCAGTTATCGTTCTTAAGACATGCGGACAGAGTCAAAATCGGATGTATGACCAACGGTATTATGGCTCTTTGTAACACTAACCATAACCATGTATGGAAATCCGCATCTCACTATGCAATGACACAATTAATGGAATACGCAAGAGGAACTTCCATGCAAACCGCAGTCGACTGTGAAACATTTGATTTGCCCGGTTACGCCATAGACGATACATCGCAGTATACCGGTAGAAATAATGTAAATTACATAGACAGCGCTTGTGCATGGAATGAAGATGATAATCAACTGTGTATCTTTGCAATCAACAGAAATGATTCCGTTGATTATCCTCTGTCTTTGGATATCAGTGCTTTCAAAGAATACAAGTTCTCAAAGCATATCGAAATACACAGCGATAATATGGAAGCGAAAAATACATTTGAAAATCCTGATCTGATACTTCCTGTTGAAAGAGCTGACGGTGTATTCAATCAAGGTATTTTCAATACTACCGTTAAACCGCTTTCATGGAATGTTTTCTGTTTTTCAAAAAATTAATTTTGGAGTAAGTTATGGATACATTTGAAGGAAAAGTTGCCGCTTCCGGATATGCTGTCGGTCCTGCATATATTTTGGACAACGCTCCGGTTGCCGATAGCAGACAGATTACCGAATGTTCGGACGAACTAAATCGACTGAAAAAAGCTGTTAATGAAATAACAGCTTCTTTGACTTCGGCAAAATCTGTGGCTGATGATGTATCAAAACAGATTATAGATGCTCAAATTGCTTTACTGAATGATATTACGTACATAGACAGAATTTCGAAATACATAAGTGAAAACACGGTATGTGCGGAATATGCCGTATCGACGGTAGGAAAAGATATAGCCGATGAAATGGCTTTGGCAGACGACCCCTATATCAGTGAACGTAGCTTTGACATTATTGGTATTACCGACCGATTAGCCAAAACCTTAATGGGAATATCCTCAAAGGAACTGCCTCCGTATCCCGTAATAATCTTCGCAAAAGAATTGTCTCCGGAATTTGTCTCAACCATGGATAAATCAAAGGTTCTGGGGTTCGTTTCCGAACGCGGTTCCAAAACCTCACATGTTTCAATCCTTTGCAGCAACTACGGCGTTCCGTATCTGTATGGAATAAATATTGACGAACTTTCCGTTAATGACTTCGATGAAGTAGCCCTTGACAGTGACAGAAATGCCTTATTTATCCACCCCGATGAGCAATCAAAAAGCGAAATATCATATAAATCCTTTTCAATAAAGGAGACATCTCTACAAAATGTCTGTTCACAGGTAAGAATATATGCAAATATAAATTCTCCCTCGGACATTGACGATGTTCTTTCTCATAATGCAGACGGAATCGGCTTATACAGAACCGAATTCCTTTATATGAAAGAATCTCTTCCGGATGAAGAAACACAATATGAAGCATATAAATCCATAGTTCAGGCCATGGACGGAAAAGAAGTTATCATTCGTACCATGGATATCGGAGCCGACAAACAATCGTCATGCCTTCGATTGCCTGCAGAACCAAACCCTGCCTTGGGACGACGCGCCATCAGAATCTGCTTGGACGATGTCGATTTGTTCCGAACACAATTGAGAGCTTTGTTGCGCGCCGGAGTGTACGGAAATCTGTCCGTCATGTTTCCCATGATTACTTCTCTAAAAGAAGTAAACGATATCAAAGAGCAACTGAATATTTCCGCACATGAGCTGGACGAGAAAAAGATTCCGTACAAAATTCCGTCTTTGGGCATAATGATAGAAACTCCCTCTGCTGCCATAATGAGCGATGAATTAGCCAAACATGTTGATTTTTTCAGCATAGGAACCAACGACTTGACGCAGTACACCCTGGCACTTGACAGAATGAGTGAAGTTTTGGATCGATTCTATGACCCGTACAGTGAATCTGTTATGCGTTTGATGGAAACAGTTATCAAAAACGGTCATAAAAACAATATCAAAGTCGGCATTTGCGGTGAATTGGCCGGTGATCCGAGTATAGTTTCACGACTGGTTGATATGGGCATAGATGAATTATCCATGTCCCCGTCAAAAATGCCTATTATTCGAAAAGCACTATCCTAAGAAATTGAATCCCTGGTGAACTGCGAAATAAATTTCCATGCGTTCTCACATGAATGTTTACGGCACTCATGAACCTGTCCGCTGACACTGGCAAATGCGGTTCGACACACTCCGTCTTCGCTGTCATAGTAACGAATCGTCAGATAACTGCCTCTGCTTTCATCATAGATCTTTTCTTCTCTGTCACCGGATACAGCCCAAAATTTATCTTCCCATTGATCTTTATCTTTAAAATCAACATCGAATTTCTTTTTGAGCTTGTTTACTTTTGCTGCATATACAGCTCTTTCAAGAGCGGATTCAGCCTGACCGGGTAATTCCGGCAAATGTGATTCTTCACCTCCGGAATAGAATATGGGAACAGGAACCGTCATATTCAGTTTGTAATCTATACCGCCTCTGAAGGGATCGTTATAAACCGGGAATAATGCACTGCAAGGTGCCAATCCGGCAAACACTTCGGGATATTCCTGATACAGCATCCAGGTTTTTCCGCTTCCCATGGAAAATCCGGTTCCGTATATTCTGTGTTCATCAATGTTATATCTCTTTTTCAGATGTTCAATAACTTCAATAGCTTCCGTTGCGGTAACATCCATATGATTGTCAACGGAAACGAACAAAAATCCGTATTTATGCGCAATCGCATACCATTCCGCTACGAAAGTCAAATACATGGATGAATCTCCGCCACCATGAAAACCTATCACCAACGGAGCAGGTCCCTTATCGAAAATATCATTATTATAATAAGCAAAGTAACCGACTTTATGCTCCTGTGTTCCTTTATATTTTCCCAAATTATCCCAAGATGTTTTAACGGTAACAATTCCGGATTCTTCCGTCATGTTCATGGCTTCAAAATCGGGTTCAAATTCCATGTTGCCGCACCACATCTTGAACTTTCTGACGAATTCTTTAAAATCCTTTTCGTATTCGGCTTTTTCTTTAATCAATACGTTATCACAGACTTCAAAGGACTTATTAATCTCATCCGAATTTCCGACACTTAAAATACCTATATCCGTACGAGATATCTGAGGCTTAACGGAAAGATTCTGCATAGAACACATTGCCGGAGTAATTTCGCCCGGTCCCCATAAATATTGACCTTCGGTTTTCTTTAACAGATTAGTGGCAACATAATCGGCTGATGCACCAAAACTGTATATATCTGCTCTGAAAATGGCTCCTCTAATAAAATATCCTTTAAATTCACGCGTAAAGAAATCCGTTAAAGGTACTATCCCGTCTTCATAAACAGGATCCATTTTCACTTCGGATATCAAAGAAGCATACAACTTTTCGGTTGCATTCTTCCAACCTCCGTCACACGTCGGATATACGAACAAAACTGCCGTGTCCATAGACGCAGCTATATTTGACAGCCCGCTTTCGTTTGCAAATGAAACAGCCTCTTTTTCATTCATCCTGTTTTCTTCAAAAACAAGTAAAAGCGGAGCTCTGAAACCGTAATTATTAGTCTGCCCGTCCAAATTATTAGCCGGAACAAACGCCTTTAAATAGAAATCATCAAATGTGTGCTCCCAATACTTTCCTCCGTCATTCAAAGTCGAAACAACGGGTCTTTCTTTCATAGCCATTAAGATACCTCCGTTTTTTTATATTTCTTTATTAACAATAAGCACAGAATCAAGATTACAGGAAATCCAATGCCCATTAGTATCCCTTTTTTCAAATTGTCCCCATTTCTTTGAGAAATCATCCCTACCAAAAAAGGACCTATGGCTCCTCCCAAATCTCCCGCCAAAGCTAAAAGTGCAAAAAGAGCCGTCCCGCCTTGAGGCATAATCGAAGAAGATATGCTGATAGACCCCGGCCACATGATTCCTACCGAAAAACCGCACAAAGCGCATCCGATGAGTCCTAAAACAGGAATTCCCGAAAGAGACGATAACAGGTAACATCCCAAACACATCAAACCTGAAAACAGCATAAACTTGATTAAATCTATTTTTTCTCCGTACTTTCCGTACAAAACTCTGCTAATACCCATACATACGGCAAATCCGCAAGGTCCTGCCAAATCTCCCACGGCCTTTGATACATGCAGTCCTTCTTCGGCAAAGGCCGAAGCCCACTGCGCCATTGAGATTTCCGAAGCCCCCGCACATACCATGAGAAGAATGAACACCCAGAATAACTTATTTCCGAACAGTTGTCCGAAGGACATTCCTTTTCCGTCTTCAACTAGTTTCTCGATTGGACAAGTGGCAAAATTCACTATGTTACACAAGGGTACCAACGCCCATAGCAATGCCAAAATCTTCCAGTTCTCTATTCCGAAAAAGAAAAAGAATAAAGTAGAAATCAAAATAACGCCGACGCTGCCCCAACAATAGAACGAGTGCAAAAGACTCATGGTTCCTTCTTTATTTTCAAAAGGACAGGCTTCAACTATCGGACTGCACAGGACTTCTATCAAACCGCTTCCGACAGCATATATCATCGTTCCCAAAATAATGCCGACATATGGATCCGGCAGAATATCCGGCAAAAACGCAAAAGAAGCAAGCCCCAATCCGGAGCTTACTTCTGCGATAATGATACATATTCTATAACCGATTTTATCTACTGCTTTTGCGCATATGAAATCTACCACTAACTGCGTAAAGAAAAAGCACGTAGATATCATGGCCAGATTTTTTATCGAAATTCGATATGATTCATGAAATGTAATATATAAAAGAGGAACAAAATTCGCACAAATCGCCTGCGTAATAAATCCTAAATAGCAAGCTATAAGCGTTTTTTTATAATTTTTGCCTGAATTCATAACAAATAAATCCTAAAATTGATACTGTTCCTTTATTATATATCAAGCATTACTTACTTATCTATACCATTTGTGCCGAATACAAATTGTAATAGGCACCTTTTCGGTTCATTAACTCTTCATGCGAGCCCTGCTCTAAGATTCCGCCATCATCGATAACGAAAATTCTATTGGCATTACGTATGGTCGATAATCTGTGAGCAACTACAAAGGAAGTACGTTTCTTTAGCATTTCCTCTATACCCTGCTGTACCAAGATTTCTGTTTTTGTATCTATATTTGAGGTTGCCTCATCTAAAATCAATATTTTCGGGTCTTGTACCAGGGTTCTGGCAAATGCAATTAATTGCTTCTCTCCGATTGACAATCCACCGCCACGCTCTGTTATTTCGGTATCATACCCCTTTTCCAATTTCATAATAAAGTCGTGCGCATGTACCGCTTTAGCAGCCTTGATGATTTCATCATCCGTGGCATCTTCTTTTCCGTACTTAATATTATCTTTTATGGTTCCGGAAAACAGATAATTATCCTGTGTCATTATTCCCAATTGATTTCGAAGCGAATGCAATTGTACCTGACTGATATCTTTATCATCAATCAGCACTTTTCCGTTCGTAGTATTGTAAAATCTACTGATTAAGCTGACAATTGTAGTCTTTCCCGCACCTGTAGGTCCGACCAATGCTATGGTTTCACCTTTTGCTGCTTTGAAAGAAACATCATGAAGAATCAATTTATCGGGCTCATCGGGATATGCAAAATCCACATTTTTGAACTCGACTTCGCCGTTCAAGGTTCCCATTTCCGATGCATTCTCAGCGTCCTTTACCGAAGGGTTTGTATCCATTATTTCATAAATACGCTCTGCGGCGGAAATATTGGTAATCAGCTTATTGTAATAGCTGGCCAGATTACGTATGGGTCCGAAAAACATACCCATATACATGGCAAATGCTGTTAAGGTTCCGACCGAAGAAGCATCCACATTAAGCACTTTAATCGCTATAAAGTAAAGAATAAATGAACCTATTCCAAATGATACTTCTATCGTAGGTGAAAAAATATCAGCAACACGAACCGCATTTCTAAAAGCCGTTCTATGCTCATCAACAATATCACTGAATTCATCGGCCGCTTCTTTTTCCGCACAAAAGCTTTGGATTATTCCTATTCCTGCCAAGTTTTCATGAATGAAAGCCGTCATATTGGATTCCTTTTTCCGCATAATCTGCCAGCGCTTATGCGCCAGGATTTCACAGAAAAATACACCTATTATAATAATCGGAATGGCGGCAACTGCAGATAAAGTAAGTAACGGACTGACCGAAATCATCACTATCAGTACTGCCACTATCGTAATAGCTTCGGGTATGAGCTGTGTAATGGTACTTGAAAGCACATCTTTCAGAGAATTAACATCACCCGTTACTCTGGCCAGTATTTTTCCCGCCGGACGGGAATCAAAAAAGTCCAATCCCAAATACTGAATATGAATATACAGTTTACGACGTATTTTTTTAACCACATCGTTTGATACTCTGGCCATGATATTTCGCCATATGATGTTACTTACCATATTGATAATGCCAAGTATCAAAGCAAATATAACCAAAGCAAACAATCCTTTTATATTCTTATTCACAATTTCCACATCTATAATGTGCTGAACTATTAAAGGATAGGCTATTCCTATTCCGACCGTGATTAATATTAGCAAAGTAACAACAACGATCTGCTTTTTATAATCCAAAAGATTCTTAAAAAGTCTCTTTAATACATCCATCTTGAGACTTTCTTTTAATTCTTCATCGTCTTTTGTTGTATTAATAGCCATTAAGACACACCTCCCATCACTTTCATAGCTTCGTGATAGTTTCCGTACTGTGCTTCATAGGTTGAATAATACAACCCCTTTTTGGCAAGGAGTTCCGCATGTGTTCCTCTTTCTGCAATACGTCCTTCATCCAAAACGATAATCTCGTCGGCATCTTTGACCGAAGATATTCTGTGTCCGATAATAATTTTGCTCATATCTGTCTTTTTGCCGATTTCTTTTTGAATATCAGACTCTGTCTCCATATCAAGTGCAGAAGTGGAATCATCCATTATCAATATTCCGGCTTTTTTCGCAAGTGCTCTTGCAATAGACAGTCTTTGTTTCTGTCCGCCGGATAAACCTATTCCGCGTTCACCGATTACAGCATCATAACCGCCCGTGATTTTCTCAACAAACTCCTTGGCATGAGCCTTTCGGATGGCATGATGAACTGTTTCATCACTCATATTTTGTTTATTTCCAAGTTTGACATTTTCCTTAATCGTATCCGAGAAAAGGAAAATATCCTGTGTAACGACCGAAGAAAAATTCCTTACATCATCCAATTTGATATTCTTGATATCAACATCATTGATGGTGATAGAACCTTCATCAACATCATAAAATCTCTCTATCAGGTTAACCATCATGCTCTTTCCGGTTCCGGTCGACCCCATTATTCCGAGAGTTTTTCCCTGCGGAAGTTCAAAAGAAACATCCTTCAGAATGGTTTTTCCATCCAGATTAAACACTACATTGTTAAACTTAAGTGTTCCCTTGTTATCGTTTAGCGAAACGGGATTTTCAATTTCCTTTATTTCCGGTTGAGCAGCGAAAATCTTCTTAACTTTTTTGTATGAAGCTATACCCGAAGAAGTGCAGTCAAGCAACCATCCCATATTTTCAATGGGCCATACGATATTGCCTGTATATTGCATAAATGCTACCAGGAGGCCATATGTTATATTTCCTTTGATTGCAGCATATCCTCCTATTGCTATCATGCAACCTTGCATCAGTTTGGGTATCAAACCTATCACCGGCTCAATATTCGCCATATACGATGCTTCTTCCACATTGAGTTCTTTGTAGGCATCGTTTTCTTTATCAAATTTTCCGATTTCATATTCTTCAGATGCAAACGCTTTAACCGTACGTACTCCGGATATATTTTCCTCAATAACACGGTTCAATGTTGCATTTTCTTCACTGATTCTGTCATAAACATTACTGAGTTTCTTTTCTATCTTCATAACCAGGAATCCCATTATCGGTAGAAAAGCTATGGGAATAAGTGAAAGCTTAAAGTTCAGCCTGACCATGCAGATAATCACACCCACCAAATAACCTACGGCTTCTATCAGGAGCATTCCCACAAATCCGAATAAATCCCAGATTCTACCGGCATCATCCTTGACTCTGGCCATTAATTCTCCCGTATTATTCTCGTCAAAAAAAGATTTCGACAGCTTTTGAATATGCTTCATCGTATCTTTTCTGAGACTCTCCGCAACCGTACATCCGGCCATATCGCACAGATACTCTTTAACATATTGCGTACAGGCTCTTCCCAATCCGCAGATTAAAATGCAGATAAGGTCTGTTTTCAACATGTCCATGTTTTTTCCGATGATTACATCATCGACTATGGACATCGTAATGAGGGGAAACCATATATCGAAGCCGATACTTGCAATCAGTGAAATTCCACCGATAATATATCTCGGTAAATTATGAATTACATATTTTTTAATCATTCCATCACCTACTTCCAAAAAACCGAGTAGGCTGACACCTACTCGATATCCCTTCGGTAACACTTCGATTAAGCTTCGCTTCATCTCAGTATTACCGTTCGCCAAATAAATGCTTGCATGCGTATTTACTTGGCTCATTCGGGATAACAAAAGCGCGGTATCAAATGATACCGCGCGCAAATTCATTTCATAACAAATGCTGACAGGTTATTCGCTTTACACAGGATAGGCAAATACCTTTCGTTACGATCTCAAATCCCCGGAGGTAATCATTGATACATTATTAACTGTTTTTCTGACCTTGTTCATTAACAACATGTTTTTTACCTCCTTAATTTATTTCCCTGTTCGGGATTGGTCGTCACACGTTGGCTTTCAATTTATCGCAAAACTTTTCGTGTGTCAAGAATATTTTTTATTTCCATCCGAAAGTAATCAATCCATATACATAAAGGAATATAACAATTATCGGAACAACATAGGCAAATAACGGCTTCATCCAGTTTTTAACCTTAAGACCTTTTCCTTCATTTGCTTCGGCAATGAAGTTATCCCAACCCCAACCGAATTTCTTATTGGTACAGAATACCGCAAAGAGCAATGAACCGATAGGCAACAGATTAGTACTGACAATGAAATCCCAAAAGTCAAGCCATGCCGATCCTTCCGCAAAAGGAACAAATCCCGCAAATGTGCTGTATCCCAATGCTGTAGTTAATGCAATTGCAAAAATACCGATACCGCAAATTAAGCATGCCTTTGGACGCTTCCAACCGGTAAGTTCTCTGATGCAGGCCAGAATGTTTTCAAAAACGGCCAGTTCCGTCGACAAAGCTGCAAACACCATAAACAGGAAGAACAATGTTCCCCAGATTCTGCCACCTGCCATATTGTTAAATACGGTAGCCATAGTGTTAAACAACAATGCAGGTCCTGCCTGAACCTCTTCGCCGTATGAAAAACATGCGGGGAAAATAATTAAACCGGCTACTATTGCAACAAAAGTATCAAGAATAATAACATTAACGGATTCACCCATCAAAGAGCGTTCCTTACCGATGTAGCTTCCGAATATGGCCATTGAACCTATTCCCAAAGACAATGTAAAGAATGCCTGGTTCATGGCTGCTACAATTACCTGACCGTTAATCTTGCTCCAATCGGGTAAAAGATAAAATGTCAATCCTTCCTTTGCATTTGACAAAGTCATTGAATGGCCTGCCAAAATAACCATAAGAACAAGAAGAATAACCATCATATATTTCGTTACTCTTTCAAGTCCACCCTGAAGATTGAATGACAAAATGCCAAATCCCAGAACAACGGCTATAGCCAAAAATCCAATGTTTACTGAAGGATTTGTAATCATCGGAACAAACGAAAGTCCTTCATTCTGTCCGACCAAGAATTTGTAAAAATAGTAAATCATCCATCCGGTTACTACCGTATAGAAAGCCATGAGGCAGATATTACCGAACAATGCAAAGTATCCGTGAATATGCCATTTCTGACCCGGCTTTTCCAATTTCTGGTACATCTTAACAGGACTGGCCTGAGAAGCTCTGCCCAAAGCAAATTCCATCGTCATTACGGGCAATCCCAAGATAATAAGGCAAAGAATGTATACAAATACAAAACCGCCTCCGCCGTTCTGCCCTGTCATCCACGGGAATTTCCAAACATTTCCGCATCCTATGGCACAACCGGCACTAAGTAAAATAAAGCCTAAACGGCTTCCGAGTTTTTCTCTTTCCATAAAAATCTCCCTAGTATACTTTTTAAACTATAAACAATTCCCTCATTCATGAAAGAAACTCATAACATTTATATTATATAGTGAGATTATGCGTATTTCCACACTTATTTTATGGAAGAGATTCTTTGGTCTATATCAATTTGTCCGTTGAAATCATTCCGAGTGACCACATCTTGTTTATCAGATAAAACAATCCATCATAGTAAGTATTCTTCAGTTCATTTTTTGATTTGACAGCCTCAACAATCTCGCTTCTGGTCATTTTTTTGCCGACAAGTACATCCATAACGGCTTTGTAGGGATTATCTTCCGATTTTGCTTCAAACGTATACTGCGAACCTTTATCACAATAAATTCGGTAACCTTTTTCTGTCATTTCGGACTTTACATACTCGGGAACTTCAAAGGTATCTTTCGGCCCTGCAACAGCTCCCATATATTTTGAAATGCATTCTTTGATAGTTTCCGTAAAGGACTTTTCATCGGTAAAATTGCCTCTGAACAGTATTATTTCTCCTGTCGGATGTTCATTGTCCGCCCAAGTCGGAGTGGTGAGCTTTATCTCTTTTCGACACATATTTACTACAAATCCCGATGCGCACGAAATGGTATCACCGTATTCATCCACGCTTCCGTTTCGCCCCGCATTGACAAAATTGTTGGAAGGCGCTTCCTTAAACTGCGGAAGTAACTCCACAAAGAGCAGTTCTTCGGGAGAAAAAGTCTCATATATCTTTAAAAGTATATCCAAAGACAGAACCGAAAAACGATATACAACGTTTCTGCGTTCATTGATTTGGTGAAGCAGCGGACGCAATCTCTCAAGATGTCTGAAAGAAGCCGCTGTTGTGATCTGCGGTATCTCATCAAAACAGTCTACATAGTCCTTCAGAAACAGTTCATAGTCCGGATTATCCAACGGCTCTGTAGCAAAATACAAGGTTCCCATACCTGCGGCATGTCCGATAATCTCTTTGGAAGATTTGAGAACAGCTCTGAACAATTCGGCATTTTCATCGGTATACCTAAATACACTTTTCAATTTTCCGGCATTAAGTCCGCAAAACTCGCATCCCATTGAACAGCCATCAGCCAGTTCAAAAAGAAGCGGCGCATGAATAAGTGATTCAAATTTTGCTCCAAGCTGCATGGTACATCTGCCGATTTGTCTGTCACGCCACTTTCTGAAAGCTTTGTCTGACGGAATACATTGTTCTCTAATCTCATCTCGCATATCGAGCTTATTATTCATAAAGTCGGCATATATTCCTGCAGCCGAATCCGGATATACGGCTTCCATCTTTCCACCCGGCTTCCTTTTCTTAAATTTGACATCTGAAGGAGTAAGTGGAATTCCATAATCGTCAAGCATTTTTTGATTATCTTGTGCATATTCCAAAGCAACGCCCGGTACCAGCGACATTAATTCCATAAATCTCTTTACCCATGCTGCTTTTTCTATATTTTCTTTTGCAATCAGTTCTTTCATAATTTGTGCCCTTTTTATCAATGAGTAAAAAACTTGCTGTCAACAATATAACCTTTTTTCCAAAATTGGTTCAGGTAATATATTACTTCTTCGGATTTGGCATCATATTCTGCCACTATTTTGTCTACCAGTTCATACTTTTTGTATTTGCCTTCAAACAAAGCATCTATTATGGCTTTTCCGTACGACTTTGGCATTTTATCAACCAGAAGCATTTCTCCGCCGTGTATACTTCTTACGACATCGCCTGCTTCATCATCATGCTCAAATCTGAAATAGTCGTAAAACCTTAAAGTTTCCTCTGTCGGCAAATCAACTACCATATATTCATCAATCAATTGATTGAATTTTGCTCTAAAATCTTCAACATCCGTAAATTCTACCGTCTTCGCTTCGGCTATTCCTCGCGGATTCTCTTCGCTCATATGACACGGTGTGAATATAGTAAGTGTTTTTCGCGGCATGTTTATTCTGAAACCGTCAACACAGCAGATAGTACCGGGATCGTTTTCTGCTGTCTTTTTATCCTGTGTTTCATTAACTTCCTTGCCGACAACAACAAACGGTACAAATCCCGGTGCTTCCGGATACTGAGGCAGCAATTCAACGAACAATAGTTCCTCGGGTGTAAACGCTTCAAAGGCTTTCTGCGTCATCTCGAGACTTCGCATACTGAATCTGTGGATAGAGCCTTTTCCTGTTTTTAGCAGTTCGTGCACCAGTTTTCTGGTACGCTCAATATTTCTGTCAAAAACAGCTGTCGTTATCTGAGGAATAATACCGAATTCTTCTACATAGTCATGCTCGAAAAGTTCATAATCCGGATTATCCAAAGGCTCTGTAGCAAAGTACATCATGCCTCTGCCACCTGCTGTGCCGAGTTCATCATGCAAAACCTTCAATATTCCTTTAAAGAGAATTGCGTTTTCATCGGTATATCTATACAGTGTTTTTAGTGAGCCTGCGTTGAGTCCGCAAAATTTACACCCTACCGAGCAGCCTTCTGCCAATTCTATTGTCACCAGAGAATGAATAAACGACCTGTTTACACCTCCGAGAGCTCCGTTACATCTTTCGACCTGTCGGTCTCTCCAAACCTGAACTTTTTTATTGGTCGGAATATTCCCCTTCTTTAACAAATAATCTCTGAAGTTTAGCTTGTTTGTATTAAACTGAATATATCTGAAATGAGCCTCCGATATTCGGTCATACATATCGGGACTCTTATATAATTCTTCGCGCGCTTCCATATACTCGGAAAGAAACATAAACTGAATTTCTTTGGGGTCAATCTTAAGGGAATATTTCTTTACAAACCCCTCCGGATCATTCCTTAATTCCTCTTCACTTCCCGGGATTAATGATAATATTTCAATTGCTCTTTTGCTGTGCGACGTTACCATCATGGTACGAATCGCATCCTCTTTCTTCATTTGATTAATCGATAGGTTTATAAGGCTTTTTTCATATTCATTCATATAGTCACCCCATTTCAGAGATATAATCCTTTTCCGAATCGAGAAAAAAAAAGGCGCCACAAATCAACTGATGTGGCGCCCTTAAAACTTATTTAACGCTTAAACAGATTTCTGAATCCTTTGGCTGTACCTTGGCCTGCATCTGATATGGTACTGATCATTTTATCTGCTCCCTGAGAAAAATACCAGTCATCTACTTCAAATCCCGTATCACCAACATCGATAGCTGCCGTTCCGTTAAAAATAAATGTTCCTGTAACATCCGTGGTAGCCGATACCGCAACTGCATTAAATACAGCAGCAACTCCGACAACAATAACTGCTCCGACAACAATAATTCCGGCAAACAGACAACCACCGTTTACCATCTCAAGTTCTTCAGGCGTAAGAGATTCGGGACAAGGCGGAATAACAACATAACAGGTATCTTCTGTATTCTGGAATACCTGCCAGCTCCATCCGGGAAGAAGTATCTGCTTCTCCTCCTTGTCATCGAGGTCGTCAACACGGGCCTTAAGAATATCGGTGAACTTTTGAATTCCGGACTTTACACCCTTGTACGGAAGAACATGAATCATCGTCTTTGCGGGAGAATCAATTACTAAATAATTCATCTCCTTGTCATAGCTGACTCCGTATTCTTCAAAAGTAGCCTTAGGGTCTTTGATGAAAGCAGCTTTAAAATCATCCGAATCCCAGCATTGAGCAAATATTTCACCAAATTTAGATGTCTGATCTTCAAAAAAATCACTCAGCTGTTTCTTTTGCTCGTCTGTCAATTGCTTTTTTTCCATAAATGAAATACCTCCTTTTAATAAAATATATTAACAGGGTTTTCCTAATGCAACATACTGATAAGGATTACTCCTCGAAAGTATATACGAATCATATGCTGCAACGGTCTACTCTATTTATAATTATTCTTTCCCCGATTCTATTATGGTTACTCTGACCGCGGCAATTCTTACAAGTCTGCCGGTTCCGGGGATGGTAAATCTTAACGCTTCGTATTTTTCTTCGACATCATCATATATGTCGAGTACTCCCGTTTCCCACTTGTAATCGTCATTTTCTTCCGTCAGATACAATAAATATATATTGTCCTTAAACTCCGCTCCGGTATTTCTCCACAAATATGTCCTCGGACCATCCGAATAATCCTCCGGCATGGTAACATCAACAACCGCCAGTATTTCAGTTTCATACCTGTCACCAAATTTATCGTTCGAGAATTGAAGTGCCTTATTTAGCACATCTTCTTCGGAATTAACCATACTTATCGGCATTATTTCACCGTTTGTTGTGGTCAGTTCACCGTTGACAAATATATATTCACTATCCTTTTTGTGACTGTCAAAATAGTTTCTGGCATGCGCAAATGCCGAATAATTCTTTGAAGCAGGCGTCGAGTCACTGTACTCCGCTATATCTTTAAGAATCTGAGTCTGGGCTTTTGTCTTTAAACTGCTCTTTGTTAGCACATATACGGGTTGTGATACTTTACGATGTTCCTCATAGTAGTGAGTCTTTGTAATATCACTTCTTTCTTCATAGTCGGGTCCCTTAACGAAGCATGCCGTATAAGTAGTGCCCTGAGTTAAATCAGTGACGGTAGTTACTGCACTCCTTGATATCTCTTCATTGCCCTTCTTCCAGCAGGAGAATTTATATCCTCTGTTGGCATCTGCGGTAATCGTTGCCGTTCCGTCTCCGTTATAGACTTTACTTACAAAGCCACCGATCGGAGGAGAAGCCACAACCCTTATTCCCTGCTCTTCCGCTTCTTTAACGAATATGGCCGTAAGAGTCATGCTTTCTTTGATATTCGCAATGACCAAAGGATTGTTCGAATAAATATTGCCGTCGTCATCTTCCCATCTTTCAAATTTGTAATTTGAAGCATCCTTGGGTTTTGCTGTCAGGGTAACCGTATCAAAATAGTTCGTTTCTTTGTAGGCAGAAGCCATATATCCGGATCCGTCAATGTCAACAAGACCGGCATCATAAGGCGCTGCATATGCCGAAACGGATAATTCCATCGTTATGAAATATCCCGTATACTCAACATCCTCATATACAGGAGGAACGTTAAACTCTCCGATCAATTTTTGAGTCTTTTCATCAAGAATATAGTTTACCTGGTATTTGGTTCCCTTATTATCCTTAATGTAATCCAAAATATATCCGTCGGAGGGAGTAGCAACCAATCTTGCAGTACCTCCCGACTCAACTTCCAGAGATTCTCTGTCACCGTTAATCAGCAATGTACCACCATCTAAAGGAGTTGATTTTACGGTAATCATATGGGTACGCTTATCAAATTTGGCAATAACTTCCATCTCCGGCGTACCTCCGGACGGCCAGCTGTCTCCGATTCTGGCAATATGGAAAGGATTATCCTTTGAAGTTGTATGTTGTTTGCCGCTTGATGTGGGATAAATGTATTCCCATCCCACAAATATATAATCGGGATTCGATTCTACAGCCTTTAATGTAACATTATCCGATGCCGCAACCAGATAGTTTGAACTGCTTACCGGTGTTTCATCGTTAAACTGCACGGTTCCGGCATTTGCAGGATATGCGGAAACGGTCAATATTCCGTTTGCCGATATCAGTTCAGCCTTTATCTCCGTTGTATCACTTATCGGACCGGAGTTGAAAATATATCCGTTGCCCGAATATGTAGTCGTACCTCCGGAAGCTTTGGTAACTGTCCATTGCTTAACGGAATATCCGTCTACCGAGGGCTTTACCCTGACTACCATACTTGCTCCGTCATCTACCGTGACTCCCGTTCCGGCAGGATCCGTAACCTGAACATCATCTACGTAAAAATCACACGTAATACCGCTCGGAGCAGAGTAAGTAAATGTTACCTTATGTGTATTTGTTCTGTACACAGCCTTAAATTCGGTATCTCTGAATATTTCGGAAAATACCAGCGATTCATTCGTCGACTGTACGGGCTTGCCTGTTGTAAAGTCAGCATACTCCCAATGGTCAAAGGTATATCCCGGATTCGGAGATTGTGTAACGGATACCGGTGCAGAACATGAAACAGTAGTACCCGATGGAATAATCTTTCCGTTACTTGCCAAAGTCACCGTGCCGCTTCCTGCAGGGGACACAGCGGAAGAAATCGTTACTTCTTTAGGTACAAATACAGCCTTGTACGATACATCCGCCAATACGGAATCCACTACAAGTTTATATTTTCCCGATTCTTCGGTTCCCAAAACATGATTTCCGCTTGCATCTTCCCAGTATTTGAATTCACTCGAGGCATCCGGAACTGCTATAAATGTAACCTTGGAGCCTCCGTCAACCGACAACTGGGTATTTGATTCACTCTCCGGTTCTTCATTGACCGCAAGATATGCTTTACTGCTTCCGATTACACCCGAAGTATTATATTTGTCAGCACGAACTGTATATTTAGCAGGAATGAAATGCGCCGTAAATTCCATGTCTCTTTCGGCTTTGGGTATGGTAAAGGTGGCCTGCGTGCTCGTCTGCGGACTGCCATCCACCTCCCAAGTCCATTTTTCAAAGGCATATTTGGCATCTATGGGCTTTGCACTTAAGGTATATGACATATAACCTGTTGCAACATATGAACCGTAATTAACGAAAGATTCATTGCCAAATTTGACGAGACCCAGGTTCGAAGGATCTGCTGTAACAGTAACTTTGTTTTCTGCCTGTACAAAGTGAGCCGTGTACTTGGCATTTCCCACAGCCGTTACCTGTAACCTGTTAATAATCTTATATACAGGATTGTCTGTTGTTGATTCCGGTGCCAGTATCATATCGATTTCTCCTCGATATGAGTTGCCGGCTTCATCGGTCCAATAATCTGGAATATAATATTTATTTTCCGAAGAATTAAAGTTCGGAACCGCCGTCAGAGTCAGTTTCGTTCCCTTATCCACGGTTTTACTTCCCTCTGTTCCACCTATCGTCTTTCCGTCTCCGATAGTAACTGTTCCCATATCTGCAGGAGTGGAATCGGCACTTATGATGCACTGAATCGGCTTAAACATGGCCGTATATATATATTTACCGTCCTTTTCGGGATTATAATTCGGCATGCTCAAAGGATTTGACGCGTTTGAAGGCAACTCGTTACCTTCGGAATCAGTTATCTGCCACTCGCTGAAAGCATAATTTCCGTCAACAACCGTTGCTTTCAGAATAACGTTCGATCCTCTCTCTACGGTATATTCGCTCGAAACAACAGGTGTTTCATTGTTATATGAAACAGTACCTATATTGGCATCTTTGGGGTATTCCGTCAGATATATCTGATTGCTCTTATTATTAAAGTACGCTGTATATTCGTCGGTTCCGGCAGCAGTAATTACAGCAAGGAAGCTTCCGTTTTTTTCCGTTCCTTTTATTACTTCACCCTTTGTATTTTTCCAATACTGGAATTTGTGCTTATTATCCGGAGTAGCCTTTAAGTAGAGTTTATCTCCATCCTTGGCTTCTATTTCATAATCTGTTCCTACAGACTCGGTATTTCCGATATAGGATGTACATCCTTCCGCATCTGCCTGAGGGAAAGTCGTTATCTTATACTTTAAGCTCCTGTAAACAACGTGCAGGGCAATATCTTCCTTAATCTCCGTAATAACAAAGTCGGCTTCCTTTGTTCCGGGCTCATATGACATGGCATGAGTGATTCCGTCGGTTGTAACATAATGACAGGATTCCAATTCATAATCATCATATGCATGTAATTTTATAGTCGTAGGATCTTCTGTCTTATTATAATATCCTTCGCCTTCAACCCAGCCCGCACCGAACGGATTGGATTCCACAACAGATACCTGATAACATGCTTTCTTAAAATGAGCAGTATAGGTCTTTATCCCGTCTATATAGACATTCATCTGTCTTTCTTCGGAACGCTTTTCTATACCGCCTTCATTCCATGACCAATAATCAAAGTCATAGCCTTCATTGGCATACGCCGTAACCATTGTTCCGTAGGCTTCAGTTCTTGATCCTATCGTAGCAACGGCTGTGCCTCCTTCAAACGGTACGCACTTTGTTACGGCGGCATAGTTATAAGGATCCTGGTCTTCACGTTTACAGGGATATATCAAAGATAAAGCTTGATTAGCTTTTTTCAGTTTTTCCTGATCGATAGTAATCGACCAGTTTCTACCCATATCACCACTATATCCGGTAACCCATTCCGGCTGTCTATTTTTCCATTCTACCAGTGAACCGTCATCATCTACCCAGTAAGGAGATCTACGGTTATTGGCTAATTCATACCACTTGTCATCCTCTCTCAAGAAACCTATTGAAATATCAATTTTTGTGGTTGAAGTCTTTATTCCGGCAGTTGCTACTCCGTCAGCGGAGGCGGTTTCCATACCGCCGTCACCGCTGATTTCGATATGCATAGCTTTTTCGGGAATCGAACGAACGGTTATGGTATGCGTTTTTGCAAACATCGCATCTGAAAATGATGCAAATATTTTAACGGAATCACATACATATATATGCGTAGCATCGCCGTCCGTGTCATAACTCATACTAGTGCTGTTTGTCCCGTGCACATATATTTCCGACTTTATATCATTACCCGGTATTTGCAGTACTTCACCTGTTACCGTATCCTTTACCTTCAGAAAATCCAACTGATAACCTGCATCCGTATCTGCTACGGGCTTTGATATTTTAAGCGTTTTATCGGGATCAAGAAGTCCGCTTCCTACAAAGGTTCCTCCGCCTATATTATTTTCATCTCCGTTAATCACCGGTATACATTCAACTTTACAGCCGTTATATTGATATACGGCATATATTGTTTGGTCGGCGCCAATATTCAGGATATTATTTTCGGCCATATAATAGGCCCCTCCGCCATACCTGAATCGTAAATTTATCGGTTTGCTGATTTCATAACTTTGATTATTAGCATCTACGAGAATAAACTTTTTAAATGAATATGCTCTGTTTGATTCGGGTACTCCCAAATATGCTGACACGGGCGGTTCAAAATATTGTGCATTTTTTCCAACCTGTCCTTCTACTGAGAATCCCTGATATGGGCTTCGTGGCAATGATTTGACGTTAGCCGCTGTAGCCGGAGTATCGCCCTCAACCACCGAAAATCCTACATAATGGATTGCCCACGAAGAATTAGCAGCTCCATAATTTCCCATCCCGACATTTTGGGATATCACACTTATCAGGTCATCATGTTTCATAAACACGGCCATAGCAAAGGCTGCTACCGCAACTGCCAATGATGAAATTATTATTACCGCTTTTCTTTTCATACTGCCTCTACCTTCTGCCTTACGGCCAGTTCATAGAATAATCCTTTTTTGTTCATCAGTTCTTCGTAATTTCCGCTTTCAACTATATGACCGTTATCCATAACATATATCCTGTCACAGTTAATAACCGTCGATAGTCTGTGCGCTATCATAATTCGTGTCATATTTCTGGATTCAAGTGTTTCGCATACTTTGGCCTGAGTTATATTGTCAAGTGCCGAGGTTGCTTCATCAAAGAACACCATCGACGGATTATTTGCCAATGCACGTGCTATCAGTATTCTCTGCTGCTGTCCGCCCGATACACTGCCTCCACCCTCGGAAATTCTCGTGAATATTCCCATCGGCATTTTCTTTAAATCTTCTCCCATTCCGACTTCTACGAGCAATTTTTCCACTTCAACGGGTTTCATATTCGGAGCTGCCAGCGTTACATTTGTAAAAATATTTCCGCTAAGTAACTTGCCATCCTGCAAAACCGCACCTATCTGACGGCGCATTTCGCATTTATCAAGAGTATCAACATCTTTATTGTCAAGATATATCTTGCCGCTTTTAGGTGATTCAAAGCCCATGAGGCATTTTAACAATGTCGATTTTCCTGATCCCGACGGTCCTACTATACCTATATATTCCCCGGGAGCAATCTTCATGTTTATATCATTCAGGACCTGTCTTTCCTCACCTTCATAAGAAAAATTCAGATGAGATATATCAACACGTCCGTCCATTTTTCCGATAATAGTAGCCCTGTCCGTAATCTCGCAGGGTTCATTAAATATGGGCTTTATTCTGTCCATTACCGGAATCAGAGTGGCCACTGTCAAAAAGAAAGAAACCAATGAAGTAACGACTGACGAAAACATGCCGTATGCCGTCATAAACGAAGCGTAGTTTCCCAAAGAAAGAGTTTCGTTTTTCTTAATAATCGTAAAGTACATTACCCCCGTAATAATCATTCCCATAACGCCATTAACGAGGTTTCCGACATTGCTTATTCTGATACTTCTTATATCGTATCCCAGGCTTTCGACATTTACCTTTTCAAATTCGTACAAACTTCTGTTTTCAATTCCCGATACTTTTATTTTAAGTATTCCGGACATGAAACGATAAAGCATTCCGTTTGCTTTGGAACTGGTTTCAAGTTTTTGTCTTTCTTTTCCTATTCTGAGCATTCCGAAAGCGTATATTACCAATCCGGAAAGTAGTGACAAAATCAAGAATCTGATGGCAAGCGGTTTTGATTCACTAAACATCTTCCATAAATAGAAGAGCCCCAAAATGAATCCGACTATTGCCGATACCCCGCCGATTACAACACTTGAAAAGATTCCGGATATCGAGTTAACTCGGTTAATCAGCTCCATGGTTCCGAATTTTTCGATAAATTTCTGAGGAAGTTTAAAAATTCTGTCATACGTAGAAGCTACTATGACATATTCCATATTTTTGATGCTTCGAAATGAAGCCAAATTTCTGACAATGGTAAAGAACATATTGCCTATCATGCAGGCCAAAATGACCCCGCCGACCTGAACGATGGAATCCCACATCCCCAGCGGAATGAGCTGATCATACATTTTTGCAGTCAAAAAAGGCAGCAGTAAGCCTACCAGTGTAATCAATAAATATAACACCATGTAGTTTGTAACATCGGCAGGGTTAAATCTTTTTAACCCAAACATGATTACATCTTTTATTTCCAATGAACTCTGGGGCAAATGAGGATAAATCACATATCCTTCCTTGGTTATTTCCTTTGGAGATAAATCATCTGCCTTATATTCACTCTGCGTTTCAAAATCATATATTGTGTATCTTCGGCTACCCTTCGGAATGCACAAAACAGGATATCCGTTCTCTTCTTTAAACGCCATGAATGCACTGCCGCTATGCTTATACCATTTGTCGGGCAGCGTAATTTTTCGTGTTACAAAGTGAGAAATTCTGGCTATATCATCTACGGTAAAATCGTTTCCGAAAGCATCCTTTAGCACCTGATACGAACAGATTTCTATATTCATATATTCGCAGAAAACGCTCATGACATTATAAAGCGGTGATTCCGCCGAATTTTCATAGCGGAGTTTACGACTCTTTCTGAAAGTCTGAGCCATCAAAATTTCTTTTTCATCGGTTATTCTGTCTTTTTCCTCACGCATTGAGCGTATGGCTTCTTTGTCTTGCTCCAGCTTATAGTTATACCAATTGAAGATTTTTACTGAAAATCTCTCTTCATCCGAAGAAATCATTTCCACCGTTTTGGATTCTGATATATTCTTCAGGAATTCTTCACGAATTGCTTCTATATCATCAGAATCTGTCAGGTCCTTAATTTCTATAACGGCTTTACTGCCTGCTCTTACCATAAAATGATATGATTCGGTTCCTTCGCTGTTCGCCAAAGAAAGAGAGGGTATTTTCATACCCGGTCCGACTTCACTCAAAAGAACGGAACGCTCAAGCTTTTGATCCATAACCCTGGTTACGTACACGAAAACCAAGCCCTCGCATACTTCCAAGTATTGACGGGGGTTGGCTGTCAAATATTTTTTTGAGCCTTTCAAATTAATCTTCGACATTTGTTCTCCGTATTTCAGTCGGTTTCTCTGATCAGTTTCGCATACAATCCGTTCATTTCAAGCAATTCTTCATGCGTACCGCGTTCTGCGATGCGTCCTCTGTCCATGACTATTATTTCATCACAGTCTCTTATTGTTGACAGTCTTTGCGCTACAACCACACAGGAACAGTTTCTTTTCTTGATATTATCCAAAATGGTCTTTTCGGAAACGGCATCCAAAGATGATGTTGCTTCATCCATAATGAGGATAGTCGGATTTACGGCAAGAGCCTTTGCTATTTCTATTCTCTGTCTCTGGCCTCCGGAAATATTGGAACCGTTTTCTTTTAACAAATAATCATAAGCTCCGCTCTTCTGAGCAATTTCTTCATGTATGCAGGCATCCTTGGCCGCCTGTATTACATCCTCCTGCTTTATGCTTTTATTCCAAGTAGTAATATTGTCATATATCGTTCCGTCAAACAGGGAGATTTGCTGAGTTACTACCGAAACCGAAGAAGATATGACTTCCTGCGGTATTTTCTGAAGTTCAATATCATCGAATCTGATTTCTCCCGTCCGAGGTTTATACAAACTGCTGAGCATTTTGGAAATAGTCGATTTCCCGCAGCCCGATGCACCGACAAGCGCAACTGTATGTCCGCTTTCCACATGGAGATTGAAATCCCTGATAAACGGTTCATCCAATTTACCATATGCAAAACTCACATCTTCCATATCTATTCTGCCCGTCAATTTTCCCCCGAGTATCTCTTCATTCTTTTCGGATGTATAACTTTCGTCTTCCTTGTAGCGCATAATATCTTCTACACGTGCCATGTCATTTTTGACCTGCTGCATGTTTCTGACAAAGGAAATAATGGTACCGAACGGTGCCGTAAATGCAGCCAAAAATCCGGAAAATGCCATCATTCCACCCGGAGTAAGGGTTCCCTGTATTACATGCTTACTTCCGAAAATCATCAAAACCACTGTATTTACATATCCTATTGCCGCGGGTAAAGCATCCAGCGTAGTCTGTAATCTACCGAGTTTTTGGTCATTAATATTTACTTCCGTATAATATCCGAACAGTCTTCCTACATATTCACTTTCCGCACCTGCTGCCTTAAGCGATGCGGAAGCATCAAGACCGTTATACAGATATCCGTACAGTTTACCCATATCCATACCGTATTTTAGTGTCATGGAAGTGATTTTTTTACTGCTGATAACGGCAATTATCGTAGACAGAACCGAAAGCGACACACCCATAAGTGATAGTCGCGGACTGTAAAAAATCATAATCACCAGATAAAATACACTGGTCATAATACCAATGGCCACATTAACCAGCTGTCCTGATAAAAATGACGATACCGAAACATTATTGTATATACGTCCAACAAGATCTCCCGCATATCTTTGTTCGAAGAATTCCATCGGAAGTCTCATCATGTGCCCAATCATGGTATCCGTCGTAATTAACGACATTTTGGATTTCAAAAGAAGTGAGATGTTAGTTTGAATGTATGTGAAATAAGCATCAAAAGCCGTGGTTAAAATCATCAGCAATAAAAGCCACTTAACCCACGTTACTCTGTTATGCATTAGAATATTATCGGCAAAAACCTGAGAGAAGACAGGGCTTAACACGCCCGGCACTATTAAGGCTATACCCAATAAAAGCATAACCGTAATAACAGACTGCTGCCCACGGATTCTTTCAAAAACAAATGAGCCAAGACTTCTCTTTTTACCGTCTTTTCTAAAATGCTTGGTCGGAGTAAATTGAAGAACGGTTCCCGAAAAGCCTTCAAGCATTTCTGCTCGATTAAGAACGCGTCTTCCCCGCTCGGGATCGTTAATATAGAATTTTTTTCCTTTTACACCTTCAAAAACGACAAAGTGAGAGAAATTCCAATGAAGCATGCAGGGAGGAGTGTTTTTTTCAAGCATTCTGTCAAGTGATCTGTTGGATGCTTCGACTTTCATCCCATAATGTTCGGCTGCGAGATAAATATTTTTGGCATTACACCCGCTTCGCGAAACACCTGTTTCCACTCTCAACTCTTCAAGCGGAACATATTTTCCGTAATACTGCATAATCATGGACAGACTGGCAGCACCGCATTCGGATACCTCCATCTGAAACTGTGTCGGAGTTTTTTTGTACCCAAACCGGTGTCTTCTTTTTTTCTTATGCTGTTGATGATATCGCCTTACTATCTTTTCTTCGGGCGAGTCTTTTGTACTCTTACTGCTCATTTGCTGCCGATTGCAACCATTTCGTTCTCTGTATCTTCAAAATCAAGTTTATGTTTTAAATAGGGTATAAGTATGTCTATCGGTCTCTTTTCTTCCGTAATGATAGTTGTTGCAACAACCGTTCCGGTCGTAAAATCTATTTCATTTCCTTTATTCGTATTCCAATGATATCCACTGACCGACGTATTATCCTCTTCCATTGAAAACCATACTTCGCAAACCGGCCCGTTCTTTTCGAATTCTGCTACCAAACTGTCATTTCCGAGTATTTCTTTCATTCTGTTTTCCGTAGCAACGGTTTGCTCCACTTTCTCAACCGTTCCGTCAATATGACCGTACTCTTGCTTATCTACGGTTGACGGATATATATATGTTTTCATTCCTTCTTTCAATTTTTTAGCATCTGCTATCGGCACAAAACATACTATGGAGTCTTTATCCAAATCGCCCTTTAATACACTGATTACCTCTGTACCTACACCGACAACACTTCCTACCGATACCGGAATATCAAATACTTCTCCGGAAACCGAAGAACGAATAGTTGCCTTTTCTGCCTGATTCAGCAGAACTTCTCTCTGGGCATATAGGTCCGACAAAACCGCAGATTTCTGATTATCAAACTGCTTCCTGTAATTGTCCTTGTTTTCATCAGCCATGCCTTCATCCATTACAAGCTTAAGTTCCAGATCGTCGACCTCGTCACTTAAGGCTTTATAATTCGCTTTGGCTGTAGCATAATCCTGAAGAGCCTCGGTATATTCTGTTGATGCTATGGTGTTATTTACTGCAGTGTCGGACACTTCATTAATGTATTCAAGATATGCGGTCCTTGCAGTATCAAGATTATTATTTGCGTTTTTAAGATTCTGTTCTTCTTCGTCCATGAAGTACTTATAGTCTTCCGATTGCATACGCAGAGAATTAACTTCTTCCATTTCGGTTTCGTATGCGGTAACTTCTTCTTCCGAATGTTCTTCGGGATCGAAATCGGCATACTTGGCGTTAAATGAAGCCTGCTTTGAATTATAATTCTCCGTAGCAGAAATATATTGATTTTTTGCAGATTCATAGCGGGCAAACAGATTTTCATAGTCACTGTCTGCCTCCTGATATTCCAGCTGAGCGCTTTGATCGGTAATACTTAGCGATTCATAAAACAATTCCTTATATTCAAGAACTCTTTGCTCTTCTTCCTGTACTTTGGTTTTGGCGTCTTCCAATTTTTCTTTCTTTAACTCCAAACCGGCTTTCGTCTGCTCTGCATCGTTAAATACACTGTTTGCGGTTAGCTTAATCTCCGCCAGCTGTTCGGTATCGGAAGTAACCACATCGAGTTCGGAATCAAAAGACATATTCTCCACATACTGAATTCGTGAATCCATCTGTTGAATATTGAAAATATCGTCTTCGGAACCGACCGTAGCCAGTATCTGATCCTCTGTAACGACATCACCCTTTTTGACATACACGTTAGTGATAAATCCGTCTGTTTCCGAATACACTCTGGCCGTACCGGCGCTGTTGATATATATACCTTCGGAATCAACATTTGTCGGTAGTTTTCCATAGAATCCCCAAATTCCAAGTACCGCTATAATAATAAAAGCACCTATAATCGATATCCAGATTCGAGGAGAAACCAGTACTATCATGTTATCCAGCTTATCCTGCGATGCAATACGATTTAGTGCTTCTTTATTGTATATACTGTTCATTTTCGTTTTCACCTATGCCTAACAAAAGACTTGAGTTTATCTCAAGGTACACCACTTATAAATGTATCACACTTCATATAGAAATACCATATATAGTGGTTATGTGTTTTGTTATGGACAACAATATTTTTTCTTTCCTTAACTTACAAAAAACCATATTTTCATATAATAAACAAATGTCGATTAATTAATTATTCTGCTATAATAGAAAAAAACTTAATAGAACAGGAGTAAGAAGGTGAAAAAACTGTTTTTAAAATGGAATTCTTTGAGTCTTATTGTTCGAATTTCAATTTGTATTGTCATCGGTGTAGCTTTTGGTCTTTTGGCACCTAATTGGACATTCATAGGAATATTGGGAAACATTTTTGTCGGAGCATTAAAAGCCATTGCCCCGATTCTTGTATCAATTTTGGTTTTGAGTGCTCTTTCTAAAGCCGGAAGCGGTATCGGAAGCAGATTCAGAACGGTAATTCTTTTATATATGCTTACGACATTTCTGGCTGCTTTCATTGCCGTTATAGCCAGTTTCATTTTCCCGGTAACCGTAATACTAAATGAAGGAGCTGCCGAAGGAACACCCCCGAGCGGTATCGGAGAAGTTCTTTCAAATCTTTTGACAAATATAGTTGCTAACCCGATACAATCCATGTCCAACGGAAACTATATGGGCATTCTGTTCTGGGCCATTATAATGGGAATCGCGTTAAAGCACATTGCCAAACCGACTACCATAGATGTAATTTCCGATTTGGCGGATACAGTTTCCAAGGTAGTTTACTGGATTATCCAGTGTGCTCCTTTCGGTATTCTTGGCTTAATATTCCAGGCAGTATCAGAAAACGGTCTTTCAATTTTCACCGGTTACGGAAAATTACTTGCCGTTTTGATAGGCTGTATGCTTACGGTTTCTTTGATTATTAATCCTTTGATTGTTGCAATTACTCTCAAGCAAAATCCTTATCCGCTGGTACTCACATGTTTAAAGGAAAGCGGATTGACAGCTTTCTTCACCCGAAGCTCTGCTGCCAATATTCCGATTAACATGAGACTATGCGAAAAGCTCGGACTGGACAGAGATTTTTATTCTGTTTCCATTCCGTTGGGATCTACTATCAATATGGACGGAGCAGCAATTACAATAACGGTTATGACTCTTGCTGCCGCACATACAATAGGTGTTTCGGTTGATTTTCCGACAGCATTGCTTCTTAGTATAATTGCTACTTTAGGTGCCTGCGGAGCATCCGGAGTTGCGGGAGGAAGCTTACTCCTTATTCCCATGGCTTGCTCACTGTTTGGAATCGGAAACGATATTGCCATGCAGATGGTTAGTGTCGGATTTATCATAAGTGTCATTCAAGATTCTCTGGAAACCGCGTTGAACTCAAGCGGTGATGTTCTATTAACCGCAACCGCTGAGTATTACGAACGAAAGAAAAAAACAAAATAAGTATTTGTAGAGGTATGATAGCCAATTTCCTTACAATTTGTCGAATTATACTAAGCCTGTTATTACTTATTTTTCAAGTATTTTCCCCGGGATTTTATGTCTGCTATTTGCTGTCCGGCATTACTGATATGGTTGATGGAACTGTAGCACGAAAGCTTGGAACAGAAAGCGAATTTGGGGAGAAGCTGGATACTGTAGCTGATATTGTTTTTGTGATCGTAGCTGCATATAAACTGCTGCCTGAATTTAATGTTGGTATTGGTATTTGGATATGGATTGGTGTTATTGCTATAATCAAGATATCGAATATCATCTTAGGTTTTCTCTTACAAAAGAAAATGGTAGCCGTTCATTCTTGGGCAAACAAAATTACCGGTTTATTACTTTTTGTTTTTCCTTTTACATTTACCGTAATTGATATCAGGTATTCTGCTACTACCGTATGTTTATTCGCGACTTTTGCTGCTTTACAGGAAGGATACTTTATTAGTAAAAATATTAATATGAAAAGGGATAAAAGATGCCGTTAGTAAGAATTGATATGATGAAAGGAAAAACTTCCGAATATAAAAAAACCGTTTTGGATTGCGTCCATATTGGTCTGATGGAATCAATCGGTATCGAAGACTGGGACAGATTCCAGAGAATTGTTGAAATCCCTAAAGAAGACTTTGAGACCGCTCCGGGAAAAACCGAAGATTTTATGATCATCGAATTGACTTTGTTTCCGGGACGAACCAAAGAACAGAAGGGAAACGCCGTTAAAAATATTACTTCACAATTGGAAAACAAATTGGGAATTGCCCCAACCGATGTATTCATCGTGATAAATGAGCCACCGCTTGAAAACTGGGGAATGGGCGGTGTTCAAAAAGGGTAAATAAATATATATTTTTTTAAAAAACTCGGTACAGATGCATCGAGTTTTTTTATTTGTATATACTCCTACTTTATGACAATAACTGTCTTCCGATATTAGTTGGATTTTCTGAGTAAAATAGTGTTATAGTATTTTTAATTTATTTCTTGTCATACCATTATTTTTGAGAAAAGAATGAAAGATCCGATAGTAGATAAATTATATAAAGAAACCCTCAGAGTAATGATTCTTTCAACATTAATAAATGTTATGGCATCCATTATCGACTCCTTTGTTGTCAGCAGGTTTCTGGGGGAAATTTCAATAGCCGCAATCGGAGTAGTATATCCGTATACGGTTATTCTTACTGCGGTTAATATGATTTTCGCATCGGGAAGTCAGATTATTTGTTCCAAGCATATGGGGAACGGAGATATGAAGAATGTGAATTCCACATTTTCTTCAATCCTCATGGTGCTGATTCCCTTTTCTGTCGCTATATTAACAGGTACACTTATATTTATCGAACCGGTTTCACGGTTCTGTGGTGCATCGGCTAGTGTTGAACTGCTTGAACAGACCAAGAAATATATATCCGGAATAGCAATTGGCGTTCCGGGCAACCTACTTATGTTGTTTTTGGCACCTATGCTTCAGCTCGATGGAGACAGAAAGAGGGTTAAGGCAGGAACTATCTCTATGATGCTGACCAATCTTGTCGGAAATGTGGTCTTTGTTCTTGTCTTTAAAATGGATATCTTGGGAATAGGAATTGCTACGGCCATAAGCTATTATGTCGGACTTGCCCTTATGCTTACTCATTTTCTTTCCAAGAGTAATCATATTGGTTTTTCTTTTCGCTTATTCAGTATTCACAATTTCCTTGAGGTTCTATCTTCCGGGGCTGTTTGTTCCATCAAGAAATTTATGTCGGCGGGTTTGTCTGTCTTTATGAATAATATATTGGCCTCATACGGAATAATGGAGGCGATGGCAGCATTTTCTCTTTATAAGCAGACCAAAAATCTGTTTCTTATTTTCGTTGAAGCCAGCGCTGCTACGGTTCTTTTGATGTCGGGAATGCTTTATGCGGAAAAAGACAGACGAGGCCTTCATCAGCTCTTTTTATCCAACCTAAAATATGGTGTGATTTCTTCGGCATTGGTGGGAGTTATTCTGTTTATCTTTGTCCGCCCTGTTTACGGATTGTTCGTATCAGGCAAAACACTTGATTATGTCGTATATATTATGAGATTAACGGCTGTTTTGCTTCCGATTATAGCACTAAGATATTTCTATGTTTCATATTTCCAGGGAATACAAAGAAAGCTTATCTGTACGATTCTTTCCATATGTGGGGATATCGCGTTCTCGGTTATTATGGTATTGATTCTTTCTCCGATTTTCGGCATTGATGGAGTATGGTGGGGATTCTGCTCAATGGAATTAACCATCATTCTGATTGTCATTATGATGTTCAGAGAAAGAAAAAAGAGTTTGATGGACACCCTTCTTTTTATTCCGGAGGATTTCGGCGGAAAAAAGAGCAGGATTTTTGATGTTACCATTAATAAAGATACGGAATATTCGGATATATTAATTCAAGTATCGGATTTTTGCGATGAGAACAGATTGCCGATACGACTGGGATATTTTGTTTTCTTGGCCGTTGAAGAGCTTGTGACCAATATTATCGAATATGGTTTTAAGGACAAAAATAACCACATAGATTTGCGAATTGTTACAGAAGAAGACGAAGGGCTTGTAAGGATACGAATTCGCGATAACTGTTTTGCCTTTAATCCGAAAGAAAAATATGAACTCGAACAATATTCCGATGATATTTCCGAGAATGTGGGAATCAGGATTATTAATAAACTAGCCTCACGAATAGAGTATGTAAATGTGATGTCGTTAAATTCGTTGATTATAGAAATGACTATTGACTGAATGAGGAATAAAAATGCGTGAAAAAAAAACAATAATCAAACATACCATTCTAATAATTGTCGTATTTGTGTGTTTCGTCTTTTTTCAAACCATAATACAGATTAATCTGTTGGATTCTCATGTAATCAATCCTTATTCCGTTGAAGTGCGGGCTTTTGAAAAGTGCAAACAGATACGCGGTATTGAAGTAACCGATGAAGCACAGATGACAGCCCTTATGGATTCCTTTGAGAACCATTCACTCAATTTTAGTTCGGGCATACTGGGAATGCATGCTGTTTCTAACGGCAAAACAGTATGCAGTACAGGCGATATCTCTCTGCCCGATGAGGTCCTGTCACTTAAGTCAAAGGAGGCTGTTTCTTCTGAAGGTTATCGATACGAGCGCTATGATTTTGACGATTATTCGCTCATTATAAAATATGCCAGCTTATATGATGAGGACAACAGTTCGCAAAAATTCACACATGATAACATAATCAAAGCTCTGCCGATGTTACTTCCGGTTCTGCTCATGATTCTCCTTCCGACCAAAGACAGTACCAAAAGAAAAAAACGCATGTCCGTAGGATTTTATATTTCTCTCGGATATATGCTTTTGACATCGCTCCTTACAGTTCTTATATTTATGCATGTTGTTAAAATTGACAACAATTTAGCGATTTCTTTTTCTTCGGAACAAATAGAAAATGCCTGCAACGATTCACCTTCATACGGACTATCGATTGAAAATGCGCTGAGCGAATACTTCACAGAGATCGTGGATGACGATGATTACTATGAGGATATACAACTCGTCAATTCCGAAATACAGATAAATTATTCCACGCGTAACTATACTAACAGAGTAATCGAAGTAGTTGTTCAATTGTGTCTTCTTTCTCTCGGGTTTATTTTGATTTATGACAGAAGCAATAAGTTTATCGATGAAACAATTGACGAGGATGGGCCCCAAAATGAAGGAAAAATATTGATTAACGGGGGAAAGCAGCTGATATCGGCAGAAACGGAACGCTTCTATTTGATGATGTTCTTATCGGGTTTTGCAATTGCGCTTCCACATGCGATTAATATAATCCAGTTCAAACGATTGGCTGAATTGAATTTATTGGAAAATGACGAATGGATTCTTAGTGTTACAATGATGCTGACAACCATCGTTACCATGCTTTTTGCATTCTTTTCAACAACTATTCTTACGAAGATAGCAAAATCATTCCTCGTATATTTCCGAATTTCGCTGTCAATATCTCTCATATCGATGGCAATTGCGGCATTTTCTTCAAATGTTTTTCTATATGCTATTGCCATTATTTGCAGTTACATAGCGTCAGGATTGTCGCTTGTTATTCCGACGATATATTCCGCAAACCTCACAGATTCCGATGTTGTATATGCACGATTAAAATCCGGCTCACAACTCGGTGAATGTATAGGAATCATTCTCGGTGGTATCTTATCCGCCAATTTCAGTAATGAAACTGTATTTGGTTGTTCTTCGGTATTATTTGCGTTGATTTTGATATCGACTTTTATGATGAAAGAGACCTCTCCTTTGGATTCTGTCGCAAGTGCCCGCAATTCCGGCAACATATTCAGAGTATTCAAAGATTACAATGCAATACTTACATGGATTCTATTAATTATTCCTTACGGAATGATTGATGTATTTGTAACATATACAATGCCTATAGATGTTGTAGATTTCGGATATACTGCCGTTATTGTATCCGGACTTATGATGCTCAAGAAGCTTATCAGCGCAACCTACAAAAAACTTTTCTTCGTTGTAAGGAAGAAAATCAGCATACAGATGGGATCATTAATATACCTTATATCCTGTGCAGTTATACTTGTCGGATACTATTACTACAGATCGATTATAAGTATGATTATTGTTGTTCTGCTTTTGTCGTTTTTCGGTTGTATGGGCATTCAGATGCTTACCAATATTCTATATGAATCCAAGACAAGAGATGACTATAGCAAGAAAGAATTGGGTGCACTTTTTGATGTGGGAAAGAATCTCGGAAAATCCGCAGCACCTGTTTGCATATCACTCTTTGGCGGAGTCATCTGCATTCCCATTTTTACCGTAGCCGGAGTAGCTGCCTACAGTGCTTTTTCGGCACTTAAAAGAAAAAGAAAGAGAAAGTACTAACTTCTCACAGAATTACAACGCATAATAATATGGCTACCCAATTTTGAATTGTGGTAGCCATAAATGATTTTTGAGTTGTTATTATGCATGGCAAACTAAAATATATCTCTCAAATATCTATTTATTTTCAACTTGTCGCTTAAAATCATCACTGAGTTCATTGTGGAGCATTGTGAAAAATTCAGAATATCTAAGTCCGCCGTTAGTATCAAAACGAACTGCTTTTACATACAATGACAACGATATTTTATGATTATTCCATTCAATACATTCTTCGTTGTGACTTAATATATCTTCACATACGGTCTTTGCATAATTTTCGTCATCTGAATTTGTAAGAATAACAAATTCATCTCCGCCTATTCTAAATACAATATCTTCCTCTCCGGCAGCATTTTCCATGCGCTTCATAGCAGTTATGATAGCCAGATCTCCCGCTTTATGCGAAATCTCATTTATAGGTATCAAACGCTTAATATCACCTAATATTAGGTAACATCCTCTTCTTTCATTAATGCAATCATATAATTCACTGATATCAACCTTTTTTCTGTCTTTCATACGCTCTTCCTCCATTAGTTCCCTATCAATCTTATATCCGGGAAACAACTCGTAGTTTGAGGGATTTTTTCTAAATTCCGAAGGCATTACTTGCCATATACTGTAAAAAGCTCTGGAAAATGCCTCATTACTTCCATATCCATATTGAAGACCTATTTCCAACACTGTTTTTTCAGGATGTGAAGTCAGTTCCATTGCGGCTTTACTCATTCTTCTTCGGATAATATAATCCCTGATTGTTATGTTATTAATATATTTGAAAAGCTTTTCGATAGTGGATTTTGAGCAATACAAATGATTAGCTAAGTCTTCTGTATTTATGGATTCTGTCAGATTATTATCTATATATTCCAATGCATCAATAAGTATCTGTATATTCTCCATGCTTTTCATCCTTTCTATCATGATATCATAATTGAATTATATACAATTTCTTAAGGAGATACTTGATAAAATGAGTAATTAATTAGAATTTGTACGCTAATCAAAAAAAGAGATGCTTTCTGCATCTCTTTCATCGTGGTGACGTGATTCGAACACTCGGTCTCCGCTTCGCTTCGGTCCGCGCTAAGCCGACGTCCACTGGACGTCGTGAGGTCTCTACGTCCCGAATATCGTTGTATATTTTATCTTGTCCCAAATCATATTAATGCAGTGTATTTTCACAGTTTTTGTTTTTATAACATACAAAATAACACAGAATAAAACGAAATAAAATCCGAATAATAGGTTTTGAGTAGAACAAATAGTAGAACAGCAAAGCTCTCTGTAGACTTGGTTGCCAATGTTTACAGGGAGCTTTTTTTAAGTTTTTTAGTGTCTGATAGAATCAAATTTTATTATGTATTTTACAGAGGATGTTTTTGATTCTGCTTTTTCTAATAATTCACCGGCATCATTAATTAATCCAAGTGTATTATCGTTTAAGAAATCTGTTGTTTTTCCTGTCATAATAGAAGTTGCTGAATTTATTGTTGCGGCACCTTCTGCAGCTTTTGATACTCCTTCCGTATATTGCTGAAGACCTTTATAAAATTTATTATAACTATCCAATTGTGCCTTCAATTCTATGAGTGCCGGAGCACCGGCATTACCTTTTGCAATACCAACCGCGAGTTGTTTCTGAACCTCAGGTGAGTTCATATTTTCCTCAACTAATGATGCAATCTTTTCTTCTGTTTTTTCATCGATTGTATTTTTAACATCTTCTGATGCCATTTGTTCTTGAACGGCAGCAGTTATTTTTTCCTGTATCATGGGATTGTTGGTATCTGTAACGCCGAGTGTTGTTTTTATCTGTTCTGTTACCTGTCGTGTTACTTCTGTTTGGACAGCTTGCTCTACACCGGCTCTAATTATCGGTTCGCTTTCGCAAACTTTATTTTCTACAGCTGATCTTACGGTCTTTGTAACACCTTCAGGACTGGCTTGATTTATAGCATTTGTTAATACTTTGTTGTAATTACCAATTGTTAATGCAGGAATACCTGAACCGGATGCTGTCAATTCCTCATTTGCCATATCTATAAGTGACTGGAATACCCTCTTTGACCCATTAACTAGCTGTGCACTGTTATTATCCAGTTCTGTAAGGCCATCAGAGAGCTGATTCATTCCATTTGTCAATTCACCTATTCCTTCCGAAAGGGACATATTTTCAGATGAATTCATTGAATTTACCGATTGCAATTCTTTGATTGTTTCCTTAATACCTGAAATATCAATTCCGAATATTGGTGCGAAATCTTCGATGTCAATATCGCCGGTTATTGAATCTGAAGCAACAGCATACATAGCTTTAATTTCAAAATCGGAAGAGTTTGCCTCTATATGCAATGTACCCGGAACCGATGTAATACCAATAACTACAGATTTATCACCATCCGAAACAATTTTACCTGTTTCAACAGTTATGTCTGAAAAGTGTTTTTTATCAAGAAGAATAAAGGTTATTGCTTTAAAATTGCTTTCTTTTCCCTGATAATCGATATCTATAGCAACTTTTCCACTTGCTCCGGCTATTTCTTCCGGAGATACGGCTTTAGAATCAAGCTTATAACTGACAACAACATTTAACGGATAGTTTGTATCTTCATCTATATAATTAAGTTTTCCTGCTGTATCATCGGCCATTATGAATTGTTTAACTTCACCGTTTGACTTACATAAAACATATTCCTTTTCGCTATTTTGTTCAGCCGCATATGCAGGAATAGCACATATGCTTGTTAGAACAGATATTGTTAATACGATAGTGATTATTTTTTTGAATATTCTATTCATATTAGTTAACCTCCTTGCATGTTTTCATATCAATTGTTGTTGCTACAATTACTTTATCAAGCAACATTATTAATGCCGGTAATATAAATAGTACACATAGCATACTGATTATTGCGCCACGGGCCATAAGCATACACATTGAACTGATAATATCTATATCTGAATAGAACGCTACGCCAAATGTTGCTGAAAATAATCCTAAACCGCTGACTATTACAGATGGAAATGCTGTTTTTAATGCGACTGATACTGAGTTCTGCTTATTATTTCCGGCGATTCTTTCCTTTTTATATCTGGTCGTAAGTAAAATTGCATAATCAACTGTTGCACCAAGTTGAATGGTACTTATGCATATAGGAGCTATAAACGGTAATGACTGACCAAAATAATGAGGTAATCCCAGGTTAATGAAAATAGCCATCTCAATAACACAGATGAGAATTACCGGTAAAGTAATGCTTTTAGTAACAATTAGTATTATTATGAATATAGCTAAAATGGATACGGCATTTACAACCTTAAAGTCATGAGCAGTAATATCTATCATATCCTTCATACATGGTGCTTCTCCGATAATCATTCCGGACTTATCGTATTTTTTGATTATAGAATTTAGTTGCTCAATTTGATTGTTTACATCATCTGATGCAACCTTATATTCTGAATTTATCAGAATAAGATTCCATTTATCGCTTCTTAATATTTCTACTATGCTCTCAGGAATCATCTCCTCCGGAATCATAGGGCCTACGATGGATTCAAGTCCCAATACATATTTGATACCGGGAACATCTTCCATCTCGCTCATCATGTTTCTAAGTGTATCTGCATCCAAATCAGCACTGGCAAGTACCATGTGAGTAGATGCA
>JAZUFW010000049.1:0-2046 GCA_045640905.1 Lachnospiraceae bacterium | reverse complement strand
ATGTAAATGTCAACATGAAAATGTCGATTTTTTCCGAAATGAAAATGTAGGTTTTTACCGACCGGTTTTTTGCTCTTCCGCATCAAGTAGTTCGTAATAATCCTTTGTTCTGTAAGAAGGACCTACAACCTTTACTACATGAGAATGATGCAATAATCGGTCAAGAATCGCATTCGCAAGCATGGCATCGGAAAATACATCTGCCCACTTGCTGAATGGCTGATTTGTAGTAATAATTGTTGAATTGTGCTCGTAGCGTTTTGCAATGAGCTGGAAGAAAAGGTTGGCTCCGGTTTTGTCTATCGGAAGATAACCAATTTCGTCGATAATCAAAAGTTTGTACTTTGAAAAATGTTTTAACCTTGCTTCTAAACGGTTTTCTTCATAAGCCTTCCGGAGAGTTTGAATCAGGTCGTGGCAAGTGATGAAATATGTTATATTTCGGTGTTTTGCAGCTTCTATTCCGATTGCCGTTGCTAAATGCGTTTTGCCGGTTCCCGGAGTTCCGAAGAATAGGATGTTTTCTGCATTCTCCATAAACCTGAGTGTTGCAAAATCCTTTATCTCGTTTTTGTTTACCGAAGGCTGAAAGTTGAAATCATAACCATCTATTGTTTTAACAAACGGAAAATGAGAAACACTTACCTGAATCTGAGCAGCTCGATGGTTTCGAAGTTCAATTTCGCGGTCGGTGATTGCTGTCAGGGCATCCTGAACGCTGATACCATCCTTCGCTACTTTTGTTAGGTAATCCGAAAGGAAGGGTTCAACCTCCGTAAAGCCAAGTTCATCAAGGTTATTTACTAAATTTGCATACATCTTTTAATATCCTCCTGTGTATCTGTCCATGCTAAGTAGATTATTCTGGGCAAAAGCGAGGATCTCAGCATCAGAGCAGCCTCTCATGGCATCGCTCTTAAGAATGTCACAGGCATTATCAAGGGTATAATTATATTTCCTTGATGTGATTTGATGACATACAACCAACTCGTGGTTATAATAAATGTTGAGATTACCGCTATCATCCATGGTGACGGTCATTCTTTCGCCTATGTAACGCGTAGGCACAGAGTATTTTCGACCTTCGTACTTAATCATGGATTCTCTGTTAACCAGATAGGTTTTTTCTTCTTGGCGGGAGATGTAACCGGATAACAGTTCCATATGAGGAAGAGGAAGAAGATACTCTTTTTCTTTTTCAAAACGTTCTGCAGGAATTTCGTCGCATCCCTGAGACAGTTCGTGGTTGATATCGTATCGGAAGTTTTTAACGATGTTTAAGATATCCTCCCAGGTGTCGAATTCTTCGTTATAGGCCTTTAACCGATCCATAAGTTTTGCAAGGGCTTCGACTTTACCTTTTGTCTGTGGTCTGTATGGTCTGCAGGCAATCGGGGTAAATCCCATATCTTTTGCAAAGGCTGCAAACCGGTCGTTGTAAACCGTTTGAGCAAATGAGCTTTTGGCTCGGTCAACAACGGTCCGCATGTTGTCAAAGAGTATTTCGCGTGGGATTCCTCCGTAGAAGCGGAAAGCATTTACCATACAGTGAAATAGCGTATCCTGATTTCGGTCGGTGGTAACCATAATAAACTTTTCTCGGGAATACCCCATAACCATTAGGAAGATATTTATCTTGAAGACTTTTCCCTTTCGGCTTATCAGTGTCATGTCTTCTTTCCAATCGACTTGAGCCTGGAGCCCCGGATTTGTTTCGAACCTTATTGTAGCTTTTTTAATTTCTTCCTGTTTGTGATATCGAACAAAGTCAGCTAAGATGCTGTACTTGCCGGTATATCCTTTTTGAGAAATAAATTTGTAAACGGCCATTGCAGTGCAGCCATAAACATCGACCTTATTTATGATGATTGGCTTAAAATCTTCAAGTTTTGAACGATATTCCCTCGAAGATGGTTTTGGAATAAGTTCACCTGACTGAATCTTTAAATATCGGTCAACCGTACGTGGATCACAGTCATATCGTCTGGCCAGTTCGGTTTTGTTTAACAATGTGATGTCCTCCTTTGATAAGAATTGGATGGCGTC
>JAZUFW010000048.1:0-12980 GCA_045640905.1 Lachnospiraceae bacterium | reverse complement strand
TGGAGCCTTTGTTGGGCTTTTCAAATCCCAAAAGCAGTCTGATTAATGTAGATTTGCCACAGCCGGTGGCACCGCATATAGCGATATATTCACCTGCACGGATTTTCAGTGACAAATCATCCAAAACAAGCGGCATCTCTTCTTTATATCTGAAAGAAACATGGTTGATTTCTATGTTTCCCGTTACATTCTTTATTTCTTCCTTGTCCTCGGAAACCTCGGGCTCTGTTTCCATGATGGGACGCGCCATATCCAAAGTCGGTTTGATTTCGGCTATGGTAAAGGCTATTCCCGCCAAAGAGGTAAAGGCACCGGATACCATTCCGTATGCAGAAGTAAATGCATAATAATCCGAAACGCTGACCTTGGTCTTTACGGCCAGATAATACATAACCAAAGTTCCGACAGCAGAAATTATCATCGTCAAAGTTCCGCTCAATTTAATGAAGGTCGGCGGATTATATGTAATCTTTGCTTCTTTGGCATACTGTTCGGCCCAGCGTGAAAACATTCTGGTTTCGGAACCCGATAATTTGATTTTCTGAATTCCGGTAATCATGGAATACGTCATTCCACTGGTCTTGGATGAAATAAGCATTCTCTTTTTACTGATTTTCATCTGGAAAAATGTAACGGCCGTACTGCACAAAACGGTCAGGAACGTAACCGTCAACGACGGTCCTACCAAGGCCGGTGCAAACTTGAAGACCTGCCCTATGTATACCAGTGAAAATAGCGAGGTAAAGGCCGTCTTTCCGATTGAATTAATCAATGTGTTGCACAGAGACTGAACATACATGGCTCTGTTCGTCAATTCACCGGACGAATAATCTCTGAAAAACGGTGCGGGCAGTGACAGTACTCTGTTCATGACTGCTGCCGAAACGGCAATGTTTTGCTTAATATCTATTCTTGAAGTTACCAGGCTCTGAACCACTCCGAACAAAAGCTGCGAAATGGAATAAGCTACCATAAATACCGCCAAGGCCACCAATACCGCCGCATTTTTGCTCTCCAGTACTCCTCCGAACAGCCACTTGGTAATCTGGGGTGAAATCAGTCCCAGCGCGGTGGCTACTATCATCATCAGAATGTACAAAAGGACATCCGAAAATGACATCTGCTTCACTGCAAAAATAATCAAATCAACAATTCGAAGTGTGCGAAGCGGCAACGGTTCGTAAAAACAAAATGCCTCCGTCTCAAATATCTGAGCGGTTTTCTTGTTAATCTTTACTTTCTTTCCGGTAACGGGATCTTTATAGTAGTATCCGTTGATTTTGCCGGGGAGAACCGCTACGTATGCATCAGAATCTTTCAAGCGGCACAAAAATGCACCGACGGCACACTTATACCAGTCTTCATCCAGTTCAACAGGCCTTGAAATAAGGCTTGATTTGTCTTTGACATGATAGTACTCAGCTATTTCTTCGGATGCCGTGGCACTCAGCACTTCGCTGGTCAGTCTATCGGCCGAAGTAACTCCCGAAACTGCTGCCGATATGGCATCAATAGCTTCATTCAGCTTAGCGTTGTCTTTTTCTTTTCTATATTTAATCTGTTCATCAAACCAGCTCATATGTCCCCCTATTCTGCCGTAACAAGTTCATTGTACAGGGAACTTGATTTCATCAGCTGTTCGTGATTTCCTCTGTCAACTATCTTTCCGTTCTGCATTAAGATGATTTCATCACAGGAACGGATAGTCGATAGTCTGTGTGCGATTACTATGCAGGTAATACCACGATCTTTGATGGCACTAACCACTTCATATTCCGTTTTGGCATCAAGCGCGCTGGTCGCTTCATCCAAAATAATGATAGTCGGATCCTGCGCCAGTACACGGGCAATTTCGATACGCTGCCTCTGTCCTCCGGAAAAATCGCATCCACCCTCGGTCAGCATATATTTGTAACCGCCGGGACGTTCCATAATATCTTCATGTATTCTGGCGTCTCTCGCTGCCAGAATCATTTCAAAATCTTCTATAGAGTCATCCCACATTTTAATGTTATTGGCGATAGTGTCTTCAAACAGAATAATGTCCTGATCTACTACGGCCAACGAACCTGCAAATACACTCTTAGCAATCTCACCGTGCTTTTTGCCGTCAAAAAGGATTTCACCGCTCCAGGGTTTATAAAGTCCCGAAATCAATTTGCTGACAGTAGATTTACCGCAGCCGGACGAGCCGACTATGGCAACGGAGCGTCCCGGTTCTACGGTCAGGTTAAAATCCGTAATGAGCGGGTCACCGAGTGGTGCATATCCGAATGACAAATCCCTAATTTCAACTTTGCCGGAAAGCTTTTTATATCTGTCGGAATCGTCATCATTCGCACCTTCCGTTTCAAAAGTATCATCCATGGGATATTCCATGACATCATCGACACGTTCCATTTGGGTACGCATCTCCATCAGTGTCTGTCTGGTTGAAATCAATTGGCCGGCAGGAGACATGAATGCACCTAAAAAGCCCTGAAAGGCCATTACCGAACCTACCGTGAATTGTCCCTGCATTACCATATAGACACCGATAAACAAAATCAGATTATTGGCCAGCATGGAAACGAGCTGAGGAATCAATCCCAGATATGAATCCATTTTTAGGAATTTAACTTTTTGAGCGTTAACCGATGCCTGATAGCCGGTCCACTTTTCCATAAAGCCCTCTTCGGCTCCGGCAGACTTAACGGTTTCCACCATCTCAATTCCCGATATGGTCAGGGATGATAACTTAGCGGAGTCACGCATTGACACACGTGTCACATTTATTCTCTGCTGCGAAATAAACGTTCCGACAAACCCATTTATAGCCAGCGATACTATACCTACCAATGTCAAAAGCGGTGAATACCTAAGCATTACGAAAAAGTAAAATATCGTCATGCCGACATTAAGCAATACAGGTGCGAAAGTATTAACCAACGAGTGAGCTATCGAAGCATTTGACTGCTGCCTTTCCTGAATATCTCCGGCCATTCTCTGAGTGAAAAACTCAATCGGCATATGAAGAATTTTCCACATGTAGGTAGAATTGCCGACAGCCGACATCTTTCCGTCTATTCTTAAGTTATATACAGCCTGTATGGCGCTCATTACTATCGATATCAGATTAAACAGTGCAAACAGAATCAAAAAGCCGTTTACCCACTCGGAGTAATATTGCGATAAAAGCTTGTCCAAAAAGACCTTTGAAAAGACAGGGCTGATTACTCCCATAAGAGCGGCTATCAAACCGGTAATCACGGCAAATGCTAGCGCAGTCTCGGAACCCTTCAATCGGTTCTTTGCAAAGGTAAGCATACTCTTGGGTTTGCCCGAAGGGGCAAAATCTTCGGTGGGCGAAAACATTAAAACGATTCCGGTAAAAGCTTCATCAAACACTTTCATCGAAACTGAATAATTACCCCTTGCAGGATCGTTTAAATATACTTTATTGCCCCGGAATCCGCACACCACCACAAAGTGATTGAAATTCCAATGTACTATACACGGAAACGAACCTGACTCCCTAAGGGCTTCAGGTTCCATTCTGTATCCGACAGCATTAAGTCCGTAATGTCTGGCGGCTTTAACCACATTTCCCGCATTCGATCCGTCTCTTGAGACACCGCAGTCCGTACGAATCTGCTCAAGCGGAATCCATTTGTTGTAATATGCCAGCACCATGGTCAGACAGGCCGCACCGCATTCCAATGCTTCCAGCTGCATTACTACGGGCACCTTTGCAACGCCTTTGGTTACCGGCATTTTTGTATTTTTTTTCATAAACAGTCTCACCTGAATATCAAGGATAAAGGTTTAATTCTTTCAATTACAATTTTTGAATCATACAATCCGTCCGGCATATCCACGGTAGCGGACACCTTCATAACACCCGGGTTATTATCATCGAACTCAACATTTTCAACCTTATAGGTTTTGTCGCCGATGACATAATCCATTCCCAGGGATACTTCGACATCGTTCGTCTGAGTAAATGCCACATTGTTTTTAACCGTGGTCTGTCCTGCGGAGTAGCTTTCGATATATCCGAATTCACCCCAAACAAACGCCCCGATTAACAGAATTATTACTGCCGCGAGCACTACCCAAACACCGGGAGTCGCCACCTTTATATAGTCGTTCATATTTTCCGGAGATTTGATTCTCTCCAGGCTTTTTTCTCTAAATATCGATTCACTCATATTTCTTTGACACTTTCGTTTTATTCATCAACCGTTTAGTATTTCGTGCCCTGTGTTTCACACTATAATGGTTCCTGCAAAAATTCCTTAAATGCTTTTAGAACCAGATCCATATGTTTTCCGTAGCAGTGATCGTCACCTTCTATGGATACCAGCTTTGCATTTTGATATTTTTCCGACAGTTCTTTACCGAATGAATACGGCACTGCCTCATCCGCCGTTCCGTGAAGCACCATTACAGGTCCTTTGTAAGCTTTTATTGCTTCATCAACCGGCAGCATTCTGGCCGCCCTTATATAGTTGGCAGACAGTTCCCACGTAGGAGATGAAAACTTCTCCGGCAGATGGTCGGGATCAAACACGCCTCCGAGCATGTTGCCGCGGGATGCATCGTAAGGAATGCACATTGCAGGTGATAATGGCATAAGTGCCTTTACGACGTCACTCATCAATCCTGCTGCCAGCACCGCTGTCAAACCGCCCTGTGAATGTCCGGCCAAATATAAATCAGACACAAATTCAAGTTTCCTTGCATAATCTATTACGCGCATGGCTTCGTTCATCCAGATTAAAACCGTATGATCAAAGAATTTACCTTCGCTTTTTCCGTGTCCGTAAAGTTCCGTTCTTAGGCAGACATACCCGGTCTCATTAGCAGTCTGTGCCAGTGCCTTAATATGGTCTTCTTCAATGTGTCCGGTAAATCCCGGAATAAGCACCAGTATCGGCATTTTGTCTTTTTGCTGCGCAGGAAAAGTAAGTTTTCCGTGGATTTTGACATTGTCGCAGTCAATAAAAAGCTCCCTGTCTTCGTATTTCATATTTTCTCCTTAGCTGTTCGTGGGAATCTCCCGTATTTTTTCTTTCGGTATATATTTCATTATCGTTTTTTCAAGTTCGGCTGATATTATCGGTTTTGTAAGATATGCCGTAAAGCCGCACTTTTCATACTCTTCCTTGGCCCCCGATACGGCATTGGCCGTCAATATTATGACAGGAGTGTCAGAATTCATTCCTTCCTCTCGCCTTAACCGTTCAAAGGTTTCTACGCCGTCCATTTCAGGCATCAAATGATCCATGAAAATTGCATCGAATTTGTGGTCTTTACACATTTCCAAGCATTCTTTACCACCGGCACTTTCAAACACCTGAACACGGGTTTTCTTTAACAATGCCCTAAACACCGTTCTGTTCACCGCTACGTCATCAACCACCAAAACCTCTGCCGCCGGGGCAATCAGTATCGGAACATAATTAGGGGTTTCAAGGTGAGCTTCTTTACTCTGCATCAGGAAATCTCCGATCGGTTCGGCATTTTTGATACCCTGCGGCAGGAACACCGCTATTTCGGTTCCTTCGCCGTATTTACTCTGTACATCGATGGTACCGTTCATGGCATCAACCAGGAATTTGACTATACTCATTCCCAACCCGGCTCCTTCTGTAAACGCATTTCGCTTTTCGTCCATTCTGGTGAATTTATCAAAAAGCTTGGCCACATCATCTTCCTTCATTCCGATTCCGGTGTCTTTAACGGAAATTTCCAAACCTTCCTCGTAGAGTTTTTTCCACTCGGCGCTAAATGATACGGAGCCCTTTTCGGTATACTTAACAGCATTTGATATGATGTTCAAAATAACCTGTTTTACTCTGACCAAATCTCCGTACAAAGCAGACGGGATATCGGCAGATACATTGATATTCACCGAAAGGTTCTTCTTTTCGGCTCTTTCTTTCAAGATATCCGTCAAATCCGAAAGCATCTCGACCGTTTTATATCCATCTTCGATTATTTCCATTTTGCCGGATTCGATTTTTGAAAAATCAAGTATATCGTTAATTATTCCCAAAAGGAACTTACTTGAATTCTGAATAATATTTGAGTAGTACTGAATGTTCTTATCGTCGCTTTCACGTAAAATCATTTCGTTCATTCCCATAATCGAATTGATGGGAGTTCTGATTTCATGCGACATATTTGCCAGGAAATTGGACTTGGCCTCGTTCGCCAGCTCCGCCTCCTGAATTCTGGCTCTGACTGCAAGTATCTGCTTTGTTTCGGCAACCATATCCACAATAAGCAATGCAATGATTACGAAGCAGTACAATAACGTGGAATCAAAATCTATGTGTACAAAGGAGCCGAAAACCTGCCACATCTGCAAGGGAACCAGCAAAAGATACAGTATTCCCGTGGCCATATATTCCTTAAAGCGATGATTTTTAATATCCAGAATAATCGAAATCACTATGATTACAGGGCCTGCTATGTATACCGGCAATCCGATTATTACACCCGTAATGGAGTCGATAATCGAAAAGGACACCAGTAAAACCATAATTCCCAGTGTGCCGAGAAAAATCGCAGACATGGTATTCCACAGTTTTCGTCTGCGGCCATCCTGCATTGTATCCAGATACATCATGTACGGGATCCATGTCAGCAGGGCAAAATACAAAGAAAAGTCTGTCAGCAAAGAAACATTGGTTAGATAAAGTTGACGCACTACCGAATCCGTCAAAAGATAAAGTGACGAAATCAGCATTGAAAGAGCTATGTACGCCATCGACAGATGTATTTTCATGATAAGGGCTATAATAAGGCACGCCAGAATAATGATAAACGAAAAGACCAAGATGGAGGCTTCAATTACCAGTCCGCCGCCGTATACGCCCATCAAATAATGGAATATTCCCGAATAGGTTCCCAAATACGCTTCGTTGACGGTGCCGGCATACATCCGGTCAGCCTCGGTTTTTACCGTAAGCATCCTACCCGAATCACTCGACTCCAGCGGCACAAACAAATAGCCGCTGACCTGCGAATTGCCGAACATTCTCGTATTCGTATTGTCATATACCGCTCTTATTTCGCCATCGACATATACAGTGACCTTTTGCACGGAGCTGCGCAAGCAATAATATGCACCGCGCGGTATTTTTTCCGGTATCAGCGTCTCATAAACAAACGGTTCATCACCTTCATTTTCAAAGAAACGCATTCTGTCTATCACGCCCAGATTTTCTCTTCTTCCGTCAGAATATATTCTGGTCCATTCCGAATCGACCACTTTAAAAAATGAAAACTGATCGCGCTCATTGGGCGCTAACTTTTCCGCGATAAACAAATATAAGATTATTCCCGCAAGAGCGATAAAGAATACTATTCGCACACGGGATCTGTTTTGATAACCAACTCTGTCTTTCATTAACGTAAATACTGTCCTTTGGATATTTTTAAAGCAGTTTCAAAATCTGCGGCAATACACCTTTAAGTCTGTCGTCGGAAAGGCCGAAATCCATTCTTTTATACGACCATGCAGCCCTTGAAATATCATGCTTTACCAAAGCGGTATTAATGTCTTTATACCAGGCAACGGTTTCTTCAGGTGTCGCCTGATCTATCACGCCGTATTCTCCGCAGTAAAGCGCAACATCATATTCTCTTGCTTTCTTTAAAGCGGGTTCAAACAATTTATAGAAAAACTCCTCTGACATCATGCTCTCGGGATCAAGCCCTGTAAACTCGTTGTCAAAATCAGCTCCGAAATACTTATGCGACTCGGCCGCAATGTCTTTGACCTTTATCGGGTAATGAAGTTGGTAACCGTGGGGTATTGCTTTAACCCAGGGCGCATTCTGATGCGTAAAAATAAGCGGATTGTAGCAGTGGAAAGTGTACACCACGTTCTCATCGGCCGGAGGGTCTAAAAGTGTCAGTCCGTAAATACTGCTGTTATATATTCCGCCCAATATTATTTTAACGTCAGTGCTGATTTTTCTGATAGCTTTGATGGTTCTGTCGGCTATCTCATTCCATTTTTTCGCAAAACGTTCTTCTGTAACCTCATTTAGAAGTTCGAAAGACATCATTTCATGCTCGTCTTTGTACCTGCGAATGATTTCTTCCCATAATGCCACGAACTGATCCTGCAGGGCTTTGTCATCAAAAAATCCCACATATTCTTCATCATCAAAAACATAGCCTCTGGTCTTATGAAGGTCAAAAACGATCTTCAGATTGTACTTTTTGCACCAGGAAATACAATCATCAACATGCTTAAAGCCCTTTTCATCAAAAACGCCGTCCTCAGACTCCAAAACATTGTAGTCAACCGGCATTCTCACATGATCAAGGCCCCAGGAAGCAATGGTTTTAATATCCTCTTCTTTGATAAAGGAATTGTAATGCTCCTCCGTATAGTTGTCCTCTCCGCATTGTGAGAGCCATCCGCCCAAATTGACACCCTTTTTATACCCTTCAAATACCTTCATAATCCCTCCGGAAAATTCATTTTCAAATTTGCGAAAGATTGTATCAAAACAGCGTATCATCACTATATTCATTTTGACACAAAAACGCGATATTATTATATCAAAGAAAGACTTTATAGTAAACCTTGACTCCCCCTTGGAAAGCTGTCGTTTTAAGCTATCCGCAAGGGCCTAAAATCAATTATTGGAGGAATAAAAAATGAGACTGGGTCTATCCGTTCCGATAACAACCGAAAGCCCTGAAAAATGGGCCGAATGTCAGAAAAACTTAGGATGCAAAAGTGTGGTATTTCCCCTTAACTGTCATGATGACGATTCATTAATCGATGAATATGCCAAAGCCGCCAAGGCAAATGATTTAACCATAGCGGAAGTAGGCATCTGGAGAAGTCCCTTTTCACCTGAAAAAACCGCAGCCAAAGAAAACTTTGAATACTGTGTGGGGCAGCTCCTTTTGGCAGAGAAAATCGGAGCACGTTGCTGCGTTAACGTAGCCGGTTCATCGCACGAACGTTGGGACGGCGCATACAAAGATAATTTTGACAAAGAAACGTATAAGAAAACCGTCTCCTTCATCAGGCAATTAATCGACGAAGTAAACCCCAAGCATACGTTCTTTACGTTAGAGCCGATGCCCTGGATGGTGCCGACAGGCCCTGATGAATATTTGCACCTCTTGGAAGATGTAAACAGAGATTCTTTTGCCGTCCACATGGATATCATCAATATGATAAACTGCCCGCAAAGGTATTTTTTCCAGGAAGAATTCATGGACGAAGTATTTGAAAAACTGGGCAGCAAAATACGAAGCTGCCACTTAAAAGACATTAAGCTTTTAGGTGACTTTACACTCATGTTAAGGGAATGCGCTTGTTTTGCAGGGGATTTTAATCTCCAATATTATGTAAACCTAGCTTCTTCCATAGATCCCGAAATGCCCATGATTATCGAGCATTTAAGCAGTAATGAAGAATACATTCAAAGCATCGCAAAGGTAAAAGAAAGGTTTGAAAAATGAAAAATCCTGCAGATTCAAATGAAATAACCAGAAGCTATTATGATTCCATATTAATAAAGCAACGCCTCATAGATTCCGACCTTCCGGATACATCAACAAACATATTCGGTCGTTCTTTCCAAACACCGATATGTACGGCTGCGCTGTCTCATATGAACAGGAATTGCAAAAACGGCATGACAGAGCTTGCCAAAGGTGCCAAGAAAGCCGGTGCCGTCAATTTCTGCGGTATGGAAGAATATGACGGCGAACTCGATGAGATAATGACGGCCAAAGCCGATACCATCAGAATAATTAAGCCGCACGCAAATAACGATGATGTGTTTAAAAGAATAGAACACGCCAAGGAATTAGGTGTTTTCGGACTCGGAATGGATATCGATCATGCCTTTAACGCCCACGGAGGATATGACTGTGTGGAAGGTCTCCCCATGAAACCAAAGACACAAAAGGAGCTGGAAGGCTTTGTTAAAGCAGCCGGTGATATTCCGTTCGTCATTAAAGGTGTACTGTCCGTAGAAGATGCAGTTAAATGTGTTGAAATCGGCGCAAAAGGAATTATTGTATCTCACCATCACGGAATCATGCCGTACGCCGTCCCTCCCGTTATGATACTTCCCGAAATCAAGGCAGCCGTCAAAGACCGGCTGACCATATTCGTGGATTGCAACATTGATAGCGGTGCGGACGTTTTCAAAGCTCTGTGTTTGGGCGCCGATGCCGTATGTTTGGGCAGAGCCTTGATTGAGCCCCTTCAGAAGAAAAGTTCCGAGGGTGTATGTGACAAAATAAAAGCCATTAATGATGAATTATCATCATTAATGGCCAGAACCAACTATCATACAATATCCGAAATGAATTCGGATTGTTTGGTTTTGCCGTAATCCTACTCGGCTATCCTGTCACGACACATTAAGGTTGCTGTGGTACCTTCTTTGTCAACCCAGGACTTATATACGTAAAACCCCATTCGTTTAAACCAGTCGACACGCTCTTCGATTGCCAGCAGTTTGATATCATATTCCTTCATATCATCAAGGAACTGGGCAAAAGTCATTGTACCGATGCCCTTTCCTCTCTCTGCATCGGATACGACCACCTCTACGGCTATCGTTTGGGGCTCTTCTTCAACAAAATGATAGATAACCTTAAACAGATTATCATACAGTCGTCGTATTCGTACTTTTCCCGTTAAACCAAAGTCTCTGCTAAATACCTTTTCGGGCGTTTCTTCGCATTGATAGTTTATTCGATTCCCCATAACACATTCCCCTATTAGGGACGGTCCTTTTTCCACAAGGATGTGTCCTTTGGCTCGGTTCGTCCCGTCACAATAAATCGTACTGAAGCACTAGTTCTGCAGCAATACATAGTGATTATCGGGCGAAACGTTCTCAAATTGAAAGAACGAACCCAATAAATGATCTCTCACTTCAATATCTCTCAAATACAGAGCATAATTCGTATAATCTTTGGGAACAACTACCGACATACGGTATGTGCCTAAGGAATAATCATCATTGTATTCGGTTTCGCTATTTCCTTCCACAAAAACCTGTTCTCCTTCGTAATTGATATACGAATTGGAATTGGACAAAATATCACCGGTAATAAGATCAACCAATACGTAATCATAGTGATTACAATAATACTTAATATCCCAGCCCGTTAAGACAACTTCCAGGTAGGCTTCAACCGTTTTGGTGCCGTCACCATTGTCAACTTCCGAAATACAGGCTACCGTAGGGGCTTCATAAATAGCATAGTCATCCATTATCGGGTTTTCATCGTCATCTTTATTGAACTCGCCCATAAGGAAGGTATCCTCATATGAGCCGCCGTCTAAATGTGTGATTTCAAGGCCATACTTGGTCAGAATATCCTCAGGAGCAGGCTCTTCCGTCGGTTCAGGTTCCGGTGTCGGTTCGGGCTCTGCTGTAGGTTCAGGCTCTGCCGTAGCTTCTGTTTCTTCCGTTACAGTTACTGTTTCTTCGACTTTTTCCGTTGTTGCAGCGCATCCAAAAACGAAAGCTGTCATCGCCAAAGAAAAAAGTGCAATGATTAATTTCTTTTTCATAATATCTTCCTCCGGATTTTATGCATCATGTTTTTCTAATGCTTTGACATTATATCACGTCCGGGCAACATATTCTATTCCATCAATGACTTTTGGAACCTTGGGGACGGGGTTAGGGGTTCATTTTGAAGCTAAAGCAAATCTGTCACAAAAAGAATCGAAATAGCACACCTCTTTGTTATGTAAACTCATCAAAACTTACATCGTCCATTTTGTGTATCCACACTTTTGACATATTCCGCTTTCGTCAAGCGCAATTCCGCAAAGTGGACACCTGTCCTTTTCCGCACCTACATCATATTCCTGTGAAGCGGCATTTGCTCCGCTCGTAAAAGTGATTTTGGCTATATTCAACTTATCTTTGAGCAGTTCGTAGACTATCTTTATCATACCCTCTACCGTCATGGTTTCTTTGGTCACCACCAAGCGGCATTCAGGATACGCCGTCGCAAGATTCGTCTTAAACGCCTCACCCTTCATGGTGTTTTGCGGATGACCGTTTTTGATTCCTTGTTTTTCATAAACATCCAGAATGGCCGGTAATAAAGGATCATCTTCGCGCAAAATAAGCGCATGATCAAAATTCTGTATTATCGCCCATGTTGTCTTCTTTATTTCATTACACGGAAACACCATATTTACTCCCGGATTTATTGTATCTTCAACCTCTATTGTCAGTGTCCCTGTGTGACCGTGAAGATATTGTGCTTCACCGTTAAATCCGTAAAATCGATGCGCATATTGAATACATAATGTAGTAATACTTCTCATGATACTTACCTCCTTATCAGCGGTATCTCTATACCCAGTGATTCAGTTTCTTAATAAGCGGACTTTTTGCACCAAATGTTATTGTGAGAGTGCAGTTCAAAAAACGTAAGCAATGCGGGCATTGTGGAGGCTTTTTGAATCTGTGTTATCACAGAACCGGGCAAGCAATAAAGTCCGGTTAATTAAAAACTGAAGTTCTAGTAAATATCATGCTATGCGTCGATACATTTTCCAATATGTCATATCATACACTTATTCATATTTTTTCATCATTTTGTATGAACTATCATCAATTCCGCTTTCCACTTTCGGAGAAACATCCTTCCATTTTCCGGCATTTTTCGGCTCGGCAATCTCGTATCAACATACGTTATAAAGGCCACGGCAATTTGCCGTGGCCCTAAACATACCTTTATATCATCAATATTAATTTGCTCCGTAAAGCTCTGCCATCTTGGCAGGTCCGTACCAATCAAGTGATGTATCTACATTTGCAAATGCGGGAATAGTGATTTCCTGCTTAACATGATTCCACTTGTATTTCAAAACGAAGGTAACGTTCTGTGCAGACTTGGCTGCAATCTTTTCCATAAAGCTCTTCGGGAAAGAATTCCATTCACCAAGATCCAATGTAATGGTCTGTCCTGAT
>JAZUFW010000047.1:0-4279 GCA_045640905.1 Lachnospiraceae bacterium | reverse complement strand
AACTTCTTAAACAAGAAAATGATAAAAAAAGATACAAATTTCAGCAAAAAGAAATATAACCTTAAGATGCTGTATATGTCAACCGAAAATTCGGTCAACCGCTCATTGAAAACCAGGTCACTTTTGACCAAGTTTGGCACCCGCAGCATTGTCGCCACAGGTGCGGTTACAATTAGTTATTGGTTTCGAAGTCGCTTCCGTTGTTTCGAAGAGTTTCTCGAAGCCTATAGGAATCGCCTTCCATATCAATCAGGTAGGCTTTGTATGTAAGCCTGTCCACGATTGCACTAGTGATGGCAGCATCTCCAAAGATTTCATCCCATCGTTCAAAAGTAAGATTTGATGTGATGATGGTTGACTTTTGAGATGCACGTAACGAAAGAATAGTGAAAAGTAAATCTGCAGCCTCACGGTCGAATGAAATGTACCCCAATTCATCGGCTATGATTAAGTCGTACTTTTCAAATCGTTTCTGGTAAGTACGAAGTTTTTGATTACTGTTGCTTTCCTTTAATTCGGTAACAAGGTATGGAATTGTTGTATATAAAACCCTGTATCCTTGTTCGCAGGCCTTTATTCCAAGACCAATAGCGGTATGAGTTTTACCGGTTCCGGGATTACCTGTCATGATGATGTTTTTACCTTCACGGACAAAGTCCAACGAACATAATTCCGGCAACCTTTTTCGCATTCCTTCCGGCAGAAGGTCTAGTTCCAGATCTTCGATATATTTCCGGTACGGAAATTTTGCAGCCTTGATTTTACGATCCTTGGCCCGTTCCTCTTCAACATCCACTTCCATGCGAAGCAGTTGATGAAGAAAACTTTCATAATCGGTCGCATTTTTAATTGCATCTTCATAATGCTCGCCGATAGCGTTTAATCGTAATAAACTGCAATACTCCTGTATTTCGTGTTGTAGTTTTGCCTTCATTAAACCACCTTCCTTTCTGCTTCATTTTGTATTGCACGAAGGCGGTCATACTGAGAAAGTGTACTTTTTGATTTCTCACTCAGGCGATCTGTTTTTATATTTGTTTGTTTTAATGCTTCTTCTTTCTTGGCACATATGAGTGAAACTTTATCGGCGCTCATATCCAAAGGAGAAAGCTTCTCAAGTTTATATAATGCTTCATTGACCGGAGCCACCCCATACTCATATATGAGTTCCAATACCTCTAGAAAAGTTTTGGTATCCTTGCTATAATACTTTTCGTAAATGTTTTTAATCAGGGTGTCCGTCTGAAGCAATGCAGTGCTTTGGTGTAGGGCACCTGGTTTTCTTTTTAGGGTCCTCAGATAGTGGTAAATATCGATTCGCCACTGTCCGGTTCCGAAATCTCTGTTATGCTGTGCAATAATGGCTGCGTTATGATAGATGACTACCTTGTCTGTATATAGCCGAACAGCAACCTCTTTCCCTACATAAATATCCGGCACAGAATAATGATTACGTGCAACCATGATTGTTGAATACTTGTCAACTTTAGAGGTGCTCTTTATACAGCTCTCGAACTTTGGCATGGCCGGAAGCAAGAATGATTTCTCTGTTTCAAAAGTCTCAATCGGAATGGATCCGTCATAGATTGCTTGGCTGTTAAGTTTCATACACTCTCGGAGCAGGAACTTATTCGCTTCCACAAGAGACTCAAACCTATCGCATTCCGGACCTGAGAATACTTTTCTGCGGACGTATTCAACACTTCGCTCTACATGCCCCTTTTCGTTACCGCTGGCTATGTTACAGAAGCGGTACTTGAAACCGTAATAAATTGACAGTTCCGTAAGTGCTATCGTCGGCTCTTTCTCATTAAGCCCGACAAAACGTCTGACAGCAACCTTCATGTTGTCATAGACCATTGTTTGAAAAGCACCATGGCTGTGAGCGAAGAAATCAGCATGTGATTCCTGAAAGGCTGCTGTATCCTGTGTTAGATACAGTTTCGCAAAACGGTAGTTACCATAGGCTGATGTAAAAACTGCCATTTGATACTTTTTATAACCAGTATCGTCGATATCCAGTTTGACTGTTCCCCAGTCGAATTCACATATTTCACCGGGCATGTATTCTTGCCGAATAAATGCTTCCTGATGCTTGGATTCAAGATACTGTGTTGCTCGTTTGACGGTAGAATAGCTGACATCGAAGCCTTGCTTTTTGACATACGCGTGAATATCAATCTTTTTCATGGTTTGCTTTTGCATTCCCAAAAGACGCTTATCGCGATTTAGCTGAAGACATTTTTCAATAGCAGCCAATAATTCCGGTGTTGCTTTTGATGGGACACGATTGCTGGAATCATAAGTCGGTTTTTCTATAAAAGCCTGAATGATTTCCGAAGTATCCATGTCAGGATTAATGAGCAGAAGCTCTGCCCGTTTTTCGTCGTATTCGTTAACGTATTTGTTAACAGTATCCTTGCTCAAATGCAGTGAGCTAGCGATGGCTCGGTTGCTCATTCCGTCGATATGGGCAAGGATGATTCGTTGTTTGATGACCAAGTTAATCACTCCCTTCTAACCTCCTTTATCCACTAATAGATAAAGGATAACATAGCGGTCTTGGAGTGACCTAATTTTCAATGAGCCAAGTGACCTAAATTTAAGTTAGCAGAAACAATAACACGTACCCTTCCATCCTTAGCCTTAAGAATAAATATTTTCTCATGAGATTTTGTATCTCTTGATACACGGATATCAATACTGCCGTCTTCTATTCTTTCTGCAATTCTCTTTGCGCTTTTAGTTTTCACAATTGTCTCTACGCTTTTAATCTGCGCTGATATTATTGTCGCAATATCATCATTCATAACATTCTCACAGCCAAAAATCATTTCAACATGCTTAAATGACTCAAATACTATCTCCATGAATTGAATTCCTGAAGAAAATGTAATTCCATATAACTCATCATAATCTGCAAATAATTCTGCCCATCCTACATTCTGTTTCTCAACAAACTCTGCCTTTACGACCTTCAGGCTACCATTGCTAAGTGACTCCATCTGCATCGGTACCAAATCGAACAAACTCATCTGATCTTCCATTTTTAACTCCTTCCGTTTCTATATACTTTTCAGTTACACATTGTCTTTATGCAATAAAATCCCTATGCTACAAAATATTCTCAAATCTCCTGTCCATTAACCATGACACCTTGCACAGGTCCGCAAAGAGAGCGCCTTAAAGAGAGGGCCGAATATTCAGACACTATATGCGTATTTCCAGCGTAAAGTAGCACAAAAATAAGGGTGCCACACCAACCATTCAAATTGGTATAGCACCCTCAAATTAAGCAAACCTATAAGAGATTCTATCATTATCTAAAGTAAAACCGGCAGTAAATTCGTATATCCGCGGAGAGTTTCCTCCAATTTCTGCATATACCCGCCTTCAAAGTAAAGACAGCTTGACGGATCGGAACCGAAAACATCATCCGTCTTTGCCAAAGCAATAACCCGGCATCCGCCGCAGCAAAACTTAAACCACCGACAGGCAGCACATTTGGGATTATTGTCGGCCAAATCCTTAACGGTCGTGCATACGTTTTCCAGATATGCACCTTTCTGAAGAAACTTCTTAAGGCCGTCTTTTTTAACATTTCCAAGACACCACCCGCGCACATCAAACAGGCCTGACTGTTGATGGCAGGGATACAAATTTCCGTTTGCGGAAACCGCAACCATTCCTCTGTTTCCTTTGCACACGGGAAGCGAATCACGATATTCCTCCATGCCGCACACAACCGCCTCGGGACGATATACTTTATGCGCGTTACTGACATGAACAAACTGCCATATATCTATTTCCATATGGCAGTTCGTCTCTATATACTCTTTAATAAATTTGAGCATAACATCAAAATACTCTTCAAACGAAAGACATGCATTGCCTGCATTCTGTGTCCAGCGCGGCGATTCCGTCGTACGAATAATACGCATTTCCTCAACGCCGATATCGTTCAAAAGTATCGCGGTCGACAACATACTCTGAACGTTCTTTCTATGAACATTAGTCTGTACTTTGACCCGAAATCCGTTATTAACGCAAAGCTTTATTGCGCGTATCGCATCTTCTTCGGCGCCCTCGCGACCTCTCAAAAAGTCATGATAACCTGCTCCGTCAAACGAAATTTTAATAAGCGGACTGCAACCGACAGACTTCATCTCATCTAATATATCCTGCGTAAGAAAGAATCCGTTTGTATTCAATTCCTCCACATACATCCCATGATCATAAACAGCACGCACGATATCCATAAAATGCGGATGTATCATCG
>JAZUFW010000046.1:0-3111 GCA_045640905.1 Lachnospiraceae bacterium | reverse complement strand
TTTATTTGTCGAAGTGCTATTTCGGATGTGGCTTTCATTTCTTAATCACCTCATCCTTCACTATTTTTCCATCGTCAATCGTGATGATACGGTCCGCCATAAGAGCAACCTTTTCATCATGAGTAACCAAAAGAATGGTCTGATTGTACTTTTGATTCGCCATCTTCAGAACATCCATGATTTCGCCACTTGTTTTGCTGTCCAGATTACCTGTCGGTTCATCCGCCAGAATGAAAGCAGGCTCATTAATCAATGCTCTACCGATGGATACTCTCTGCTGTTGTCCTCCGGACAACTGTCCCGGAAGATGGTTTGCACGGCCATCCAGACCCAAAACATTAATTATCTCATTGAGTCTGTTTTTGTCTTCGCTGCGGCCGTCGAGTTTCCACGGAAGTACTATATTCTCCTCCGCCGTCAATGTTGGAACTAAATTATAAAACTGGTATATGATACCAAGATTTCTTCTTCTGAAAATGGCCAGTTCGTCTTCACTCATATCCGAAATATCTTTTCCGTCAATAACCACTCTTCCGCTTGTAGGCCGATCAATCCCTCCGATAATATTCATGAGAGTAGATTTACCCGATCCTGACGCTCCGATAATAGCTACAAACTCTCCCCTTTCAACCGAAAACGAAATATTATCAAGGGCCACAACCTCAGTTTCATTTTGACCATATTTTTTTGTTAAATCCGATATAACTAAAACAGCCATTTTGTTCCTCCTTGTGTCTTAATATACACATAGTAGCAATCCAAAATGACTGTTCGGTGACAAAAACAATATTTATTATGACATTTTAGTCACTTAAAAAACTTCATCGTAAATGTGGCTCCCGTTCCGTTTCCTCCGAAGTCCACGTCAATATCTCCACCCTGACCCTTTACAATGGAAAGCGCCAGCGGCATTCCGATTCCGTATCCGTTTTCCTTCGTTGAGTGTTCAAATCTTTTGAACATTGCCGCATAGCTGCTTCTGTTAAGCCCGACACCCGAATCTTTAACGGAAATCCACTGGTAAAGAGGATTATCTCCACCGTCAATCCAAATCCTTCCACCGCTGGGGGAATGTTCTATTCCGTTTTTTACCAAATTCGTCAAAGCCTCAGCCGTCCATCTTTTATCGCATACTACAGAGCAATCATTGACCATCTCCAACGACTGACTGTTTATATCAAGCAAAATATCTACCGACGGCCTTATTTTTTCAAGCAATTCGTGCAGCGTTACATTCGTTTTATTAAACTCCACAGCCTTGGTATCGAGCTTGGCCATCTTCAAAATCGATCCCACCAGCCATTCCATCTTGTTAAGCGAAACCTTGATATCATGGACAAACTCCGACCTTTTTGCGGGCTCTGCCCCTTCAATCAAATCTGTCATAATCATCATTGAGGTTATGGGGGTTTTTAGCTGATGTGAGATGTCGGCCATATATTCGGCGAGCACATCTCTTTGTTCTTCAAGGTTTTCTATTTGCCCTTCCTTTTGATTTACTAAGGTATAGATATCATTTTTCAGAATGCTGAAGGCGCCTTCTCTATTATCCCTGATATCCGTATCGGAAGATATTCCTCTTACATATTCGGATAAGCTTTCCACTTCCTTTTTACTGATCCACACGGTATCCCATCCCCCTTACAGTCTCTATGTTTAAGGCATCTCCCAGTTTCTCGCGCAATCGCTTAATATAAACCGTAAGCGTGTTATCCTCAACAAAGTTTCCGTCAATATCCCAGATATTATCCAAAATCTGCTGCCTTGATAAAAGCATTCCCCGGTTATTGGCAAAAATCATAAGCAATCTGTACTCCAAAGCAGTAAGGGTAACTGCCGAATCGTTGATGTATACCTTGGCCTCATCGGTATTGATGCTGATTTGTCCCATTCGGATTATATTGTTTTTCTCCGTCCGATTTTCCCTGTCAGATACAATTCTTCTCACTCTGGCCAGCAATTCCCTAATTCTGAAGGGTTTGACAATATAATCGGTAGCGCCTTCATCAAAAGCTTTGACTATCGTATTCTCATCATCAACCACGGTTAAAAAAATGAACGCCGTACCGGTGTTTTCCAGCTTTTTACTTACATCAAATCCGCTTCCATCCGGTAACTGCATATCCAAAATGATTAGGTCAAAATCACTGTGACTTATCTCATTTTGTGCCTCATCCACATTTTTCGAATGAATTACATCATATCCTTCGTTTGACAAAGCGTATACTATACCCGATGCAATCATGGTATCGTCTTCAACCAATAGAATTTTGTTCTGCATATCGAATTCCCATCTCCAACTTGTTGTAAATCTATCAACACATTTTTGCCTGTTACGCCTGCAAACATTATATATCCGTCTATCTTTTCCGTCCTAATTTAACAGTGTACCATGCGCATAGCAATTATTCACGATCCGTATTACTTATCCAACAACCAATTTGCAATATCCACTATCTGAATACCCTCATATTGATAATTCTCCTGGTGTGTTCTTGCAAGAATCATTTTAGGATACGCATCCTTTATCGCTAATAGCGGAGTATACTCTCTTTCAAACGTTTCTGGATTATCGATATACTCTGAAACCTGAATATATATTTTTTCATCTCGTTTTATAGCAACAAAATCGATTTCTTTTTTATACAATACACCAGCATATACCTCATATCCTCTTCTTAACAGCTCAATTGCTACAAGGTTCTCTGATATTCTTCCAAAGTCTGGAGTCTTGTTACCAAGTCTTGCACTTCTAAAACTAGGATCCGCCAAATAATATTTATCATTTGATGCTAAGTATTTCTTTCCACGAATATCGTACCTTCGAATTCTATAAAATCCAAAAGCATTACACAGATATCCTATATAGGTTCCTACCGTCTTGTCATTTGTTTTTATTTTATTTGAATCCAAGGTATTAGCCATCTTATTTGCAGAAACAAGATTTGAAATGTTATCCATCAAATAATCTGCAATCTTTTCTAAAAGTGGTGTATTTCGAATTTTAAACTTTTGTACAATATCTCGAATTACAAGTGTTTCAAAAACATCATTTACATAGGAAGCCCGACTGTTCTCATCTGTATATAAATAAGAGCCTGACATTCCACC
>JAZUFW010000045.1:0-37096 GCA_045640905.1 Lachnospiraceae bacterium | reverse complement strand
TGTAGACAATATGTAATGACCTCCGTTTTGTAGCAACGTGGATTTACCTGTATAATGGTAGTTGACAAAAACAAACCAGGTACAGGGATTACCGCATACAAAAGGAGGCCATCAAATGAATAATAACACAATTTACGTAGGAATGGATGTACATAAGGAAAGTTTTTCACTTTGTGCTTACACAATTGAAGCCGAAAAGGCTTCTCACTATCAGAGAACAGAAGCTGATTACAAAAACATTCTGAAATATCTGGAATTCCTTAGAACCATCTACGGAGAAGATGCTATTTTCGTATGCGGTTATGAGGCGGGTTGCCTCGGTTATACTTTATATCACCAGTTAACGTCGAACAATGTAAAATGTATCATTCTCGCTCCTACAACAATGCTCGAGCAACGTAGTAAGAAACGTATAAAAACTGATAAGCGCGATGCTGAAATCATTGCAAAGTGTCTTGCCCAGCATAACTATAGCCCTGTTCACATCCCTACTGAAAAGGATGAAGAAACAAAAGAATTCTTACGCATGAGGGATGATCACAAGCTCGCCCTTAAAAAGGTTAAGCAGCAGATTATTGCCTTCTGCTTACGCCATAATTATCGCTATGATGGTAACAGTCACTGGACAGCAGTTCACCTTAAATGGCTTAGATCATTAAACCCCGAGGCCCTATATAAGGAGATCCTCGATGAATACCTGCTGACCTATCAAACTCTTTCCGATAAGATTGAGCGACTGGATAAGCGTATTGAAGAACTTGCTGCACAGGATGAATACAAGGAAGCTGTTAAAAAGCTTTGCTGTTTCATTGGTATAAAGACACATACAGCATTGTCTGTTCTCGTTGAAGTTGGTGACTTCAAACGATTTGCATCCGCGAAGAACTTTGCTTCATACCTCGGGCTTGTCCCCGGAGAAGATTCCAGTGGTGACGGACAAACAAGACTTGGTATCACAAAAGCTGGAAACAGGCATGTGCGATTACTACTTACAGAAGCATCACAGTCTTATGCTAGAGGACAGGTGGGATTCAAATCAAAAGAATTGAAATCTCGCCAGACCGGTAATACACCCGAAGTCATTGCCTATGCAGATAAAGCAAACGAACGTCTCAGACGACGCTATTACAAGATGGTTCTCGGCAAATGTAAAAAGCACAATGTAGCCAAAACAGCAATAGCAAGAGAGCTTGCATGCTTTATGTGGGGTATGATGACAAACAACATTGCCTGAGGTATAACATCGAGCTGCTAATATCAAGGCCAAGCCGCTAAAGCGGTGCTGCGCAGCCTTGACATCATCATCCCGCTGTTATAGTGGGTAATCAAGCAGATGTAAGATGGCCTACGCCACATACATCTGGCCAATAAAAGCAACAACTGAAGACATCTTGAAAGGGCTTCGGCCATTTCAAGGTTCGAGCTACCTACGATACAACTATGTCGGCACAGAGTAATCTGTGATCCACGCTTTTAGACGGTAGAGCTCACGGCGGACCATTGACCTGTAGGTAACCAATCCACGTATATCAGAGTGGCCAAGGCCGGGAACTGATACCCCGAGGCTCTTTCCAGATGCCTTCAGAAACAATTAAATAAAAGTTTGTGGTGATTCCCTGTAATTTGCACTTGACAGGAGGTCATTACATATCAGTTGTAGGATATATGCGGTATCTAATAGCTCTATTCATACTATTATTGTACCGAACATATGTTCTTGTTGCAAGCAAAAATCCTTTATTTTAGGCAACTTTTTGCAATTTATATTTATGGCATACACAAATGGAACGCTTTCATCTCGGCACTTGAAGAGCCGAGAATTCCCGCTTGATTTCTTAAATTGCGTAGTATCCTCGGTAACAGTGCGATATAATCAACATATATACACTGCTCGAAGGGAGTTTGCCTCATGCGATACAGACAGGTTCATCTTGATTTTCATACATCATCGGTAATAAACGATGTGGGCTCGGCTTTTGATGCTTCCGATTTCGTAAAAACACTCAAAGACGCTCATGTCAATTCCATAAATATCTTTGCCAAATGCCATCACGGCATGTGTTATTACCCCACCAAGGTCGGCACCATGCATCCATCATTAAAATTTGATTTGATGGGCACCATGATTGACGTGTTGCACCAAAACGATATCAAATGTCCAATATACTTTCCTCTCGGATGGGAAGAAGATGCCGCCCTTCACGTTGACTGGCTCGAAATCGGAAAAGATAATATTCCCGGTCACAAGCTTCCTACCGATGCTACCAATAATACCTGGAAAAAACTGTGCCTCAACAATCCGGATTACCTTGATTATGTTGAAAAACAATTATCCGAGATTATTGAAACCTACGATGTGGACGGTCTCTGGTTTGATATCATATTTCAGCAAAAATGCCTTTGCCCCCACTGCGTAAAAGAGATGAGGGAGTTAGGTCTTTCGCCTGAAAATGACGATGATGTCATTTTTCACGATGAATATGTACTTAAAAAGCTTCAAGCAAGACTCAATTCATATATCGGTCGTTTCAACAAAAATATTACTACCTTTTACAACTCATCCTGGGATCCCAATTCGGGAATATCCTACAAAAACGGTGATATTAATGCACCAATATGCACTTCAATTGATGATCGTTCCTCCATGCAGGATCATCTGGAAATAGAATCTCTCCCTTCCGGGCATTGGGGCTATACACATTTTCCCCTGTTCGTAAACTATCATAACAGGTTCAATGCACCCATTATCGGAATGAACGCCAAATTTCATTTAACATGGGGTGATCACGGAAGTTTAAAGAATAATGAAGCACTGGAATTTGAATGCTTCAGGATGATTGCCAACGGATGTGCCTCAAGCGTAGGCGACCAGCTTCATCCTCGAGGATACATGAACAAAAGTGCTTACCAAAGAATCGGCCGTGTCTATTCAAAAATCGAAAAGCTGGAACCGTACATAGACAATAGTATCAAAATCGCAGACTGTGCCGTTATCGTTTCGACAGATTTTTTCAAAAAAGATGCCTCTTCCGATAAAGGTGCCCTGCGCATGCTTTCGGAATTGCATTATACCTTTGATTTTATTCCCGTAACGGACGACCTCTCACGCTACAAACTGGTGATATTGCCCGATCATATTCGCATAGATAAGTCGTTGAGTGACAAACTTAGAGAATACATTAAAAACGGTGGCAAGGTTATCGCCACCTGTCAAAGCACGGATTATGAATCTCTGGGAATCAAATACATAAAAGACAGCGATTACGAACCTGCCTATATAGTTATTCCCGACAAATTAATAGATAATGTCGAACCGCTGGAATATGTCTGCTACAAACGCGGTGTGTATGTAGAAAGTACTCTCCCCGTAAAAGCCTATGTCGGCAACCCATATTTTAACAGAACGGCAGATTGTTTCTCTTCACATATGCATTTTCCTTTTGATAAAGAATCGAAGTACCCTGCCATTTTGCTTAATCAGGATGTGGGATACTGCGCTTTTCCTCTCTTTTATGAATATCAACAGACCGGCAACCGCATCTATCGTGATATTATTAAGTACTTAATCGAATCGCTCCTTAGAGAGCCGTCCGTTAAAGTAAGTCTGCCTTCATGTTCGGAAATTACATTGAGAAAAACATCCTCATCGGTACTTCTGCACATTTTAAACTACATTCCGGAGCGGCGTACCGAAACAATTGATATAGTTGATACCAAAATACCTTTGTACAATGTTACGGTCAAAGTGTTACTTCCGTTTGATTGTTCATCGGTTCGTGCGATTTTATCCGATGCAGAGATTCCTTTCAAAAAAACACCCGACGGCTACACGGAAATAACTGTTCCGGTAATCGACGGGTATGATTGCATCGTATTCAATTAAAAAGTGTAACCGGAAGCATTTTCGGTTACTACTTTTTTAATTTTTCTGAAATAGGGGCCTGCCTTTTTTTCGTTTATGAAACGTATCTCCACTCCGTTCAATTCTGTCAGGCAATCCTGCAACGCATCCAGATTAAATCCGTAATAATCAGGCAGTGACAACACTTCCTTCAAGTATTCGTGGGCCTGTTTTCTTTCACCCATTTGCAAGGCATCCAGTACAATTCTTTCCATCCTATTCCTCCCCGTATAGAAGCTTAAAGCTTTGGTAGTGATCGTCGGTATAATAAATCAATCCGTCATTTGAAAAAACGATTCGTTTCTCGTTTCTGTATGTTCCGTCAAAATCAATATCACATTCATGATATTCGCGGCCCTTCTTTTTGGGCAGCAATCCTTCATTATTTCCGAATCTGTCTCCGCCGATGGATTTTCCGGGTGCTACTTCCCACATATTACCTTCTTTGCTGACCCAGCCCAATTCCTTTGCTTCATTTTTCGTTATATAATTCGACGGCAGCTTATCAAATGAATGAATATACAAAGCTACCGAAGAAACATCCGTATACTCTCCGTCCTCGGTAACCTCAATTCCCGATGCCACATCATCCGGAATATCGTTTTCGATATCACCGACATCAACCGTAACATCAGTCTCGATATCGCCCGTATCTACCGTGACGTCAGTCTCAACATCATCGATATCAGCCGGAACGCTCACCTCAATATTGCCGATATTAACCTTAACATTTGTGTCAAAATCGTCGGTATCCGCCAACACGTCTGAGGCAACATTGCTTATCTCATTTACCAATGATGCGCATCCCGTAAATACGGATGCAAACATCATCAATATCATAACTATTGATAATAATCTCTTTTTCATAACAACTCCCATTTACTTTTTCCAAAGGTCTTTTAATTCGACAAACATTGAATTCAGATAGTCAGCTGCTTCCTCTGCTCCGGCTTCACTCAGTTCAAACATCTTTCGAATTTTCAACTCTTCGGCAGTCTTTCCGTACGAATTCGGTTCCGGCCAGATTACAACCTCCATGCCGTCATCTTTCTTTTGCAACATGTATCTCATTCCGTCCATGGAACCTATATATTCGTGCTTTTTTATGTAATTGAATACTTTGAATTTTTCCTTTTCAATCATACTAATGATTATTTCCTACATATTACTTAAAAAAAAGACTTGATTTTAATCTGATAAGCATATATAATCATCCTTGCGTGAAAAAATCGGGGTGTGGCTCAGGTGGTAGAGCGCTTCGTTAGGGACGAAGAGGCCGCAAGTTCAAGTCTTGTCACTCCGACTAAAAAGAAAGCTGCAGAACAATCTGCAGCTTTTATTTTTCTTCATTATCTTTACGTCTTGACGGGCGGCTAAAGTTTCTTACCTTATCAAAAACCTTCTGTATCGCTTCCGATGAAAACTTAAGTTTGGGGAATGATTCAATAATACGTCTGGTAAACGGGTTTCCGATATTTCTGATCTTTTCTTTATATTTCGCCAAATCTTCCAAGCGATCGGAAAAAACTTCAGACACTTTGTCTTTTTCAAGGGCCATCAATAATCCGATTCTGTTCTTCAGATCAAGAATGGAATTAATGGTTACCGCCAAGTCCAATACAAACAACGTACACATAACAGATACAAATACCAGTACCGCATCATGGCTTAACTGTCTGAATAATTTTATCAGGGCGGGATTAATAAAATTAATGGCTCCGACTGCGGCTACACCCCAGAAAAGTGAAGCTATCAAGCATATTCTGCCGTTCAAATTCAGCGGATAGTCGCTGTAGTCCCACCATCTGGCTTTAAGAATCTTTTCCAGAACATACGACGTCACATACTCCAAAACAGAAGCTCCGACGGCACTGACCAAATAAACTTTCAATGTAGTCAATGAAAAAAAGACGTCCGATTGAAATCCTTGCAAAAAGAACAGTATTCCCAATCCTCCAAAGCCATATATCGGGATATACGGTCCGTTTAGAAAGCCTCTGTTCAATAACTTCTTATTTCTGATGGATTCGTAGATACTCTCCCAAACCCATCCGATAATGCAATATATGAAAAATAAAAATAAAACAGTAAGTAAACTCATAAATCAAAAAACTATTTAAGAACCAATTTCGATGCTATTTCTTCTTCGGTCATGCCTTCGGAAAATGAAAAGCTGCCCGCATGAATTTTGGTATCATAACCCTTTTCGCACAAATATGTATCAAAGGCAGATGCCGATTCAACCAATCCCATACTCTCCAAATTCTTGGCCACGGTATACGAGCTTTCTCCGGAATTAACCGTAAAGTTAACCGAATTTGAACCGTTATCAGGTATTGGAGTAACCAAAGGAGCTTCCGTGGGCTCCGGAGTCGGTTCCTCGGTAGGAGCAGGTTCGGGAGTCGGCGTAACCAAAGGTTCTTCCGTCGGCTCTATCGTCGGTTCACTCTCAGGATTCTCCGATACTTCTTCGGGGCTTTCCGTTGCTTCCGTTTCCGGCAATGCATTCGGATTCTCTGTAGGAACAACAGCATCGGCCGATGTATCCCCACCGGCAGGCTGTTCTGCTTCATCCGCAGATTTATTCCCCGAGTCGATGTCGGTCAACACTTCATGCCCTTCTACCATTCCCAATTGAACGGCTCGCTCTTTAATTTGATCGTCAGTCATGGACTTGGTGTTCTTAGCAGACAAAATCAGCATAATCACAGCAGTAACGACTATGCCGATTCCAAGACCACGCAGATAGAATTTTAAATTCATTTGCTTTACATTCCTTCAAAAAGGTCTATTACCAATTTTACTTCACCGATTCCCAATCCAAGTTCCTTGGCTATTGCCATATTGGATTTTCCTTTTCCGTGAAGTTCCAATATTCGTTCGTTATTATTTCTACCACCGACAGGTCCCAATCCTTCTCCCAGATTCATTTCGGGTCCTCCGGAAATATTCTTGGGCTTAACCGATTCGTCGCTATCGGTTGTCACCAGTTCAAGGTTTCCGTCCAGTTTATTGCTTTCGCTTTCAAAAGCATCCCCCAGAACCAACGCCTCTTCCTTAACCTTAGGCTTTGTCGTTCTCTTCTTTCTGGCAGGCTTAACTTCCTTGGCAGCATCTTCCGCCTTCGTTTCATCTTCCTTCAGTCCGAGAACATTTTCTTCGGAATTTAATACAGGGAAAGATAACGGAGCAAACTCCTCTTCGGGTTTGGCCATCATCTTTAATTTATCGAGCGCAGACATTCTCTTTCCGGCTTCTTCAACCTGAACCTTTGCTTCTTCAACCTGACTCTTAGCTTCCTCAACCTGGCTCTTAGCTTCCAGAACCTGATTTTTGGTCTCCATAGCCGTAACTTCCGCATCCTTTACAGCCTGCTGAGCCTTGCTGGTTGCCAACTCAACTTCGGATACGGTGCTTTTAATGTTTTCATGCTTGTCGTTAAGCATGTCATATAAAAAGACAACCTCTTGATGATTTTTGTTAATCTCGGACAATACTGTATCCGAATATTCATTAACAGCCATCATCTTTTCATTCGTCAGTCTGTCCATGGATCTTTCCGTTTTCTCCATGGCATAAGTAATCGTTTCATCAACAATATCCGTTATCTGATCTTTGGCAGACTCCACTTCTTTGCCCACCATATCACGAATCATTTCTTCACTGAATTCAATTTCTTTTTCTTCTTCGGTTTTGGCGGGAATCATGAAACTCAATACAAAAACCACTATTCCCAGTGCCAAAAGAACATAACCTATCATCATATTTTTAAATCAAACCCCTGTGAGGCACCCTTCAAAATTACTTTTCCGTCTTCCTGTTTCTTATTTTCCTTACGATTGCGTCCGCCGTCACCCGCATACTCATTTGAGCCTTCCTCTTTGGCATCAAACTTCTTTTGGTGGTTTTCGCTCTGCTCCATGTCATTAACATGATGAAGACGCAGTTCTACGGCTGCGTCGTTCTTCAATTGTGCATTGGTTTGTTCAACCATGCCCTTTGTATCTTCATTATGCTTAATGTTTGAAAAATCCTGGGCCCTCGTAATCTGCCCCTGCAATTCAACACGGGAAATCGTCATAACGTTCCTCCCATTTTACAGCAAAGCTCTCATCTTTACATCGCCTTCGGCTTTTACGAACTGACAGTATGTCATCGAAGACTTAACTACCATGGAAACATCGGAAATACAAATCTTGGTTCCCGCATATACATCTCCGGTTACTTCCACACGCGCCGAATTTGACTGTTCCATCAATGCCTCGTATCCTTCAAGTTCCTGCGTTGCTTCGGCCATAGCCGTCTGCTTTTCCTTCTGTTCCGTCAAAAGAGTCTGCATGTACATCTTCTGATCCATAGAAAGAGTAGCTCCGCTCTTTAACTTTACGGCAAACGATTCAAGCACCGGTTTACTCTGAGCCAATGACTTTTGAGCATCATTAATTATTTTCTGAAGTTCTGCTACCCTAACTTTTATATTGGGGTCAATTCCGACTTCAACTATGGTATCCGCACCCATGTCGGAACCGAGAGTCTTTACCGATACCAGATTTCCGGCCGTAACTTTTCCGCCCGTAATGAATCCTCTTCTTCCCGATACGGTAACTTCTGTTCCTGCATTTACATTACAATGAAGAATGGAATCGGTAGATACAAATCCTCCTGCAGTAACTTCGGCGTTTTCCAAGAACTTGGAAATAACATTTCCACCGGCCTTAAGAACACCCTTGCCCATTCCGTTCATTCCGCGGGCTATGGTAATATTTTCACCGGCTTCCAAATATGCGCCTTCAACAACGCCTCTAACCTCTATCGAGCCACCGGCTTTTACCGAGAAGTTTTCGGTAACATTTCCCAAAACTCTGACACTGCCCGCATAATCAATATTACCGGTTGCTGTATTAACATTATCAAGTTCCAAAACATCGGTTACGAAAACCTTGCCTTCAACCAACGAAACCTGTCCGTTGATGTCGGCGGTCAGAACTCGGTTATCTTCGGAAATACTAATATTTCTACCGTATTTAAGCACTGCCTTTTTAACATCAAAAGGTCTGATCGGCTCTCCGAAAATAGTCATACCGGGTTCGCCCGGAATCGGAGGATTAAGCTTTGCCAATATATCACCTTTTTGGCACTGCGTAAATGTTTTCAAATTGAAAAAGTCTACGGAACCATCCTCAGCCAAAGCAGGTTTTGTACTTAAATCTGTATCGAAATAATACTCTATAGTGGCATGCTGCCCCTGCTTTACAGGCAATCCTTCAGCAACTACAACATCCGTACAGTACTGTGGATTTTTATAGAATTTCTCTATTGCATCTTCTTTAATTCCGTACTTTACTTTCTTCTGTTCAAGGTCTCTCTTGAATTCATAAGCCGACGTTTTCTTTCCGCTCATTGAAGGCGGATAGAAACGCGCCGTCAAGACCATCTTGTCAGGTGAAGCCTTCAAAATATATGACTCTGCTATTTCGGAAATTTGATCCTTATTAAGCAGGCAAAGATGTTCATCCTTTTCTTCCGTAGCAGCCTTGGCCAATTCCTGACCTATCTGCGGAGTACTGAACATTACTCCTTTGGATGACAAATACTCGCATATTTCTTTTGCATCAACCGGAGAACCCCCATCCTTCGGCTTAATGATTTTCAATATAGTTCCGTTAGGTGTACACCCTACTTGAAAGAATCCGTTTCTCATGCACCAAATACCCCCATGTATGCTCCCATTTTTGTTTTCATTTTATTCAGTGCTTTTGTATGTAACTGTGAAACGCGCGACTCAGAAACACTCAGCACGTTTGCAATTTCCTTTAGTGTCAGTTCTTCATAATAGTATAAAGAAATGACCGTTTGTTCCTTTTCGGTCAGAAGCGTCAACGCCTCTGCCAACTTCTGTTTCAACTCTTCTTTTTCGATGACCTCTTCCGGTGCATCAAATTTGTATTGAGTCGTCTGTTCGGAAGGAACTTCGGCACCCGTTTCCATAAATTCATTCAACGAAACAATGCCGGTTATTTTCATTTGAGACTGCCATTCGACGTAATCTTCATTGGAAATACCCAAAGCCTGTGCGATTTCTTCGTCGGTAGCAGGGCGCCCCTTTGCGGCCTCAATATCGTGCATTACCTGATCAATTTTCTTTTGTCTTTGGCGAATTGTCCTGGGAATCCAGTCCATTTTTCGAATCTGATCAAGAATCGATCCTCGAATACGAAGGCTGGCATAAGTCTCAAACTTAACTTCCTTCATCGAGTCGAATTTGTCTATGGCATCTATCAGGCCGAAAATACCGTAGCTGCACAAATCCTCATATTCTACGTTATATCCCAAATACATGCTAAGACGCCCCGCTACCAGTTTTACCAGCGGAGCATATTCCAAAATCAATTGTTCTCTTAATTCAGAAGACTTGGTGCGAGCGTAATCTGACCAAAGCTTATTCTTTTGTGCCTCGTTCATGCTATCCTCCGACACCTGTTATTCATTACATTCCGAATCCGTCATCTTCTTCGCCGGGACGCTTAGGCATCGCTCCCGTCAAAGGAGGCAACGACGATTCTCTATTTTCTTCGGATTCAATGTTTTCATCTTCCGAAGCTTCTTTTTCAATAACGGCTCCCTCTTCGGCAGCACGTTTTTCTTCAAGTTCTTCGTTTTCTTTAACGAACTTGTTTATTCTGCTTTGAATCAAATATCCTATGGTATAAAAAATCAAAAGGACTATCAAAAGTGCTATCAGTATATCCTTCAAATTTCTGCCGAAATACAGCATAAACAAAAGGCATAACGCGCACGCAAACAAAGTCAAAAAAGGAGCAAACAGCTTATCCTTTTTCATATTGTTTTCTCCGGTTTACCAACCGCTTTAATAACATAGTTTCCGTTTGCAGGATAGAAAATAACGGTTCGTCCGTAGTTCTCCCCGGTATCCTCTGCCAGAATCGGAATCTTGAACTCTTTAAGCTTTGCCTTGCAGGCTGCAACATTTCTCTCTCCGACACGAATCATATCGGATTTTGCGGATCCGAAAGCAAACATCTGCGCTCCGCCTGCTATTTTTGCAACCATCTTGTTGATATTGGCACCCTTTTTCACCAGCTCGGCTACCATATCCGTAATACCCGTATCAGCAAATTTAGGTCTGTTAGAATTGTTGGGAGTTTCAGTACTGTCAGGCAACATTACATGTGCCAGTCCGCCGATCCCGGATTGAGGGTCTCTGATTGCCACACCGACACATGATCCCAATCCCAGGGTCGTTAATCCGTCGTCCCCGCTACAGGTTTTCCAATCGGCCATTCCGACCTTTAACACTTCACTCATTAAAATCTACTCCATCTATACAAGTAATAACTACATTACACCCAGTGCCGAAAGGATTTTTTCATATGATTCCATATCGGGAATCATGATAAAGTAACCGTCCAATTCGACATCGTCCGAGAACTTGGTCTGGATGAGCAGAATTTTATCTCCCATAATACCAAATTCTGCAGCCGGTACACTAAGCAATGCTCCGGCATAGTCTATTCCGAGCTGAGGAGGCGAAGGATATATTTTCAAATTGGTAATCATTGACAATGCATTCAAATATGCACCCGTAATGATATTACCAACTTCCTTCATTGCAGATATTTCCATCTCGCCGAATTCCATCTCTTCAATATTCTTTTCAGGAACACCCAGCATTCCGGACATCAACTTGTTTACCAGATGCAATCCGGATTCCTGAGGCAATGTAAACATCATGCTACCTTCAACATCGCCCTCTACCTGCAAGTATATTCCTACCAGGACCTGTTCTTCTCCTCCGAGCAATTCACCCAGTTCGGAAAACTCCAACAGTCTGACCTGCGGTACCATCATGTCAACTTTACAATTAATAAGCTCTGCGAGCGCGGTCGTCGCATTTCCTGCGCCGATATTACCGAGTTCTTTCAGGACATCAAAATATTCCGATGTCAGTCGCTCCATACTTAATTCAGCCATAGTTCCTCCTACTTGCTTTCATTGCATACAGCATTCATGTCCAATAATGAAATAAGTCTGTCATCAGGCTTTCCTACTCCGAAAACATAATTCTGTTTTTCATCGGTAGTGTCATATGCAACTTTTTCTATCTGAATTTCCGATAAAGTAACTACTTCCTTTACTTCATCAACAATAAATCCGAGTAAACCGTACTGTTCAAGCTTTAAGATAATGATTCTGGTGTCCTTTGTATCCTCAACCTCATCAAGATTAAGCTTTAATCTCAGATTTAATACGGGAATAACTTCACCTCTTAAGTTAATTACACCCTTAATATAATTAGCAACATGAGGGACTCTGGTAATGCTCTGCATTCTTACGATATTATCAACATATTTAATATCGATACCGTAATTCTCATGACCAAGCTGTATTACTATGTATTGGATTTTTTCGCCTTCATCTACTATCAAATCTGCATTTGTAATTTTCTTTACTTCATCTGCCATCTGTTTGTCCCCCAATCTAGAATAAAGCATTAGCATCAAGGATGAGTGCGATTTCGCCATCACCTAAGATTGTTGCGCCGTTAATCAACTTGCTCTTGTTAATGTACTTGCCCAAAGACTTAATAACGATTTCCTGCTGTCCGATCAATTCATCAACAACCAAGCCGGCCAACTTCTCGCCCTTTTTGGCAATAGCAACTATAAGGTTCTCATCGGGACCCTTAGTTGATGTAATATCGAGTTCTTTGTCAAGTCTGATAATAGGAATAACCTGACCACGAAGTGTCATAACTTCTTCGTTCTGAACCAACTTGATATCTTCGGGCTTAACATCTTCTATAGTCTGAATGCTGCCCAAAGAAATAGCATACTTTTCTCCGCCGACAACTACCATCAAAGCCTGGATAATAGCCAATGTCAACGGCAATCTGATTGTCCATGTACTTCCTTCGCCAAGCTTTGAGTTAACTTCTACTTCACCGCTTAATGATTCAATCTTTGACTTAACAACATCAAGTCCGACACCTCTTCCGGATACGTCGGTAATCTGCTTTGCTGTAGAGAATCCGGCATTGAACAGGAGGTTAATGATATCCTTTTCAGCCATGTTTTCAGCCTGCTCGGGTGTAATTACTCCACGCTCGATAGCTTTATTCTTAACAGCTTCGGTATCAATACCGTTACCATCATCTCTTACTTCGATAACTACGTTGTTACCGTCCTGATATGCATCAAGGAAAATAGAACCGACTTCGGGCTTTCCTCTCTGTGCTCTGACTTCAGCTGATTCCAAACCGTGATCGGCACTGTTTCTTAACAAGTGCATCAAAGGATCACCGATTTCATCAACCACGGTACGGTCAAGTTCTGTTTCTTCACCGGTCATGTACAATTCCATCTTCTTATCAAGTTTCTTTGATAAGTCACGGATCATTCTCGGGAATTTACTTACAACAGACTCGATAGGTACCATTCGAACCTTCATAACAGATTCATGAAGGTTGGTCGTAACTGACTCAAGGTATTCTATCTGTTCATTAAATGAAGCTCCTGATACGCCGTCCGAAACGGAAGCGGATACCAATGAGTTCTTCGCAATAATCAATTCTGAAACAAGATTCATTAAAACATCGAGCTTTTCGATATCTACACGAACTGTTCTGTTAACAACAGGCTTGCCCTGTGCTTTTTGAGGTGCACTCTTTGCTGCTTCTTTAGCAGGTGCTGCCACTTCATTGGCCTTTGGAGCTTCTTCTTTCTGAGTGCTTTCAGCTTCCTTGGCTTCTGCCTTTGCTTCGAATGTCATGGGTGCGCCCACAACCTTTGCTATTTCGGATACAGCTCTTGCGCCCTTCAAAATATCATCAATAGGACTTTCGGAAATAACTATCAGGCTGAAATCAAATTCAAATTTCTCATCTTCGATATCCTGTGCCGAAGGATTTGAAATGATAATTTCTGCCTTTTCTTCAACTGCTTTATATACCAAAAATGCTCTGGCTGCTTTAAGCAAGCAGTTCTCATCAACATAAACCGTAAATCCGTATACGTTCTTTCCCTCTGCCAAAGCTGCGTTCAAAACGGTCTGCTCACTTTCACCGATAGGGATATCTCTGAACTTCTCGTCGCCGGCATCATTTGCGGGTGCGGCTGCCGGAGCTTCTTCCTTCTTTTCTTCAGCCTTTGCTTCTTTCTTGGCTTCCTTCGGTGCGTCTGCCTTGCCGTTCAAGAAAGCATTAAGTCTGTCGATGATAGGCTGGTTATCGTTAGTTCCTTCATCAGCAGTCTGCTGAATATTTGAAGTATATTCTTCCAAAGCATCAAGAGTCTGGAATAACGTATCAATCAGTTCCGAAGAAACTTTCATTGAGCCGTTACGTACTTCTGAAAATACATTTTCCATATCATGGGTCAGATTCTGCATTCTCTTGTATCCCATGGTACCGGCCATACCCTTCAAAGAGTGTGCGGCACGGAAAATTTCATTAATAGTATCGGAATCTTCGGGATTTTGTTCCAGATTCAATATCTGCGTATTGAGTGATTCCAAATGTTCTTTTGTTTCATCCAGGAAGATCTCTAAATATTGACTTACATCCATTTTAATATACCCCCACGTTCTTAATAATTTCCCTTGCGAGTCCCTGTAGTGAGTAACTCTTTTCGCAAAGCCCCGCTTTTATTACGGATTTTGGCATCCCAAAAACGGTACTGGTTTCTTCGTTTTGAACCAGAATGGTTGTCTTTTTAGTTTCTTTTAAAGCTTTAATCCCTGCTGTTCCGTCGGCTCCCATTCCTGTCAAAACCACACATATTATCTCATCATACGACGAATCGGCCAGCGACTCGTACATATAATTTGCACACGGCTTTACGCCTTCTCTGTGCGGTTCGTCGGAATAGTGAACACAGTGTCCGGACGGAGATTTAATAATCTTCATGTGCATGCCGCCCATCGCCAGATATAAATGTCCGGGATAAAGCATGTCACCTTCTTTCGCCTCCTGACAATCAAGCGGCGCTACAAGATTTAGCCTTTCTCCCAAAGCTTTGGTGAATCCTGCGGGCATGTGCTGCACCAATGTGACCGGTGCGTCCAGATTGGATGGTAACAGCGGAATCAATTCCTGCAAAGCCCTCGGCCCTCCGGTGGAGGAGGCTATTGCAACAATCTTTTTTCCTGTGCTAATCATACAACTTTGCCTACACTTTTGTTCGTCTGAAATTCGACGTTTTTATTATACCAAATTTCATTCTGCACATGAGTGCAAAGTCACATTTCGCTTTAAATTTTCTGAAAAATTCGAAAAATTATTAAAATTTATGTGGAAATTTAGAATCCCATCTCTCTTTTTCTATGTTTTCGCTCTTCTTCGAAAATAAATCTGATGATTTCTTCTCTGTCATATGTATCAATATTCACATACTGAGCACGATGTTCATATACATCGCTTCTGCCTTCTACTTCTTTCGAAGTCAATACCTTTGTAATCAGCGTGTATTCCTTTGATACTCCGTCAATTACCAGATTGTACTTTACATACAAAAGGCTGTCCGGTTCATATTTATAGCTCGATACAAATCTGATTCCGCCTCCCGAAATATCAACTACAACCGATCTTTTAAGCGGTAATCCCGGAACAAGCACTCTGCTATCGCTGCGCTCAATGGCATCCCTTTCTTCCTTTTCGAGCGGTCTTGCACTCATTTCGAGAGCGCAACTCAATCTGTAATATTCACGTCGCTGGAACTTTCTTAAATTAGATGTCAATTCCATCAACAGAACGTACTGATTATCATCCTTATATCTGTCCACTACATTTGCAAAGCACTGGAACAGACCCGATTGTGTGTAAAAGTACAAATCGAACTCCGTATTTACGGGAAGCAGTATCATTTTTGTCTTTTCCATCGGCATATAGATTTCCAACTGATCTTCGGAAAAGATGTCACGAACCTGACTTGTATATACCTTTTTTCTTTCATTATCATCTGCCGGACGGACCCTCTCAACCGCCTGGATTTCAACCCTGTTTCCGGGTAAAACGTATTTTGATAGCATAAATGCCTCCCCTTAATTTGTAGTCTTTTTTCCTGCTATTATATGACTGAAGAATGCTGCCATTCCCCGCTTATTGATGTTGCCGCTAAGTTCCTTGTTCATCAACGTCCCGGCTATATTCTCATACGCCTGTGCCGATTTGGCATTCGGTGAAAGCAACGAAACCGGGCTTTGCTGCATGACCGCCTTTGATAAAAGCGTATCATTCGGAACCGCTCCCAAATATTCTATGGGAAGTTTCAGATATCTGTTTACCACTGCATTCAATTTGTTAAACAGCATCTGACCTTCTTCTTTGGATTCCACTTTATTGGAAATCATTTTAACCTTTGAATAATCCCGGACAAACCGTGGATGTGCATTCAAAGCTTTTAACAATGAATACGAATCCGTAATCGACGTGGGCTCGGGTGTTGTTACGAGCAATATCTCTCCGGATGCCACCAAAAACTCCAAAACCGCATCCGATATTCCTGCTCCCGTGTCTATTATTATGACATCCGCAATCGCATCCAATTCCGCAAGATTTTGTATTATGTAAACCAAATAATCTCTGTTAAGATTGGAAAGCCCTGCTATTCCGGACCCTCCCGATATGAAGCCGACATCTCCCGGTCCCCAGGTAATAATCTCTTTAATATTCTTGCCCTGGTATATCAGGTCGCTGAGATTATGTTTCGGAACAGCACCGAACATTATCTCGATGTTCGCCAATCCAAAATCGGCATCGAGAATTATAACTCTCTGCCCCATCTTCTTAAACTGAATGGCAAGATTAATGGCTGTATTCGATTTTCCGACTCCGCCTTTTCCGGATGTTACTGTCATAACACGGGCCAGCGGACGCTCTTTTTTGATATTCCCCGCTTTAATAATGTTGCGGAGTTGTGTCGCCTGATCCATCAGTAATGCCTTTCGGTTATTTTCTGCCGCCCAAAAGTTGCTTAACAGTCTTTTGAGGGTTAAAGTTCTCTATATCATCGGGCACATTCTGCCCACATGTAACATATGACAAAGGTGCATTCGTATGCAGTTTCAGATTAAGCAGATTTCCTAACGTAGTAGTCTCATCGAGCTTTGTAAAAATAAGCTTAAAGTCCGTCATTTCCTTATATGTATCCGCTATACTCAGCAAATCTCTGTACTTGGTAGTGGCCGACAAAACCAAAAATACTTCCTTCTCTGCCAAAGAATCAACAGAATGAATAAATACGTTAGTAGCGTTTTTCTGTGTTTCGTTCTGATGCGAATGTCCTGCAGTATCTACCAATATATAATCATAATCCTTGAAATCCTTGAGTGCCTGTTCGACATCAACCAGTACCTGATCCGGTTCATCCGCATATATTATTCTGAACGGAACCTCCAGAATATTGGCATATGTTCTCAACTGTTCGGCAGCTGCTATTCTGTATGTGTCCGCCGTCAAAAGTGCTACCTTCTTTCCGCCTTCAACGGAAAACTTTGACGCAATTTTTGCAATGGTAGTTGTTTTCCCTACACCTGTAGGTCCTATAAAGAACACTACCTTCGGGCCCTTTGATGCCGGTGTAATTCCCACCGGATTACCAAACTTCAAAATCATCTTTTGATAAATATTGGCCAAAGCCATCTCAAACGGCATATTAGGAGTTGCATTCTTTTCCATTTCATCGATAATCTGGTTAGCATATTTTTCGTTAACCTCATTATCAATCATCGTATTATATAGAAGCTTTACAAACTTTTCGACCTCGTTAGACAACGGCTCATTATTTTCGTTAGTCATGTTAGCCGGTGCATTTTCTTCGACCTCTTCGGTATTCTTCGACAGCTGTGCCTCAAGCATGGTATGCAAAGAATCGAGTTTTTCCTCAATAACGGATTCGTTTTTGCTTGAATCGGTCGCACGCAAATCTATGCTCGGAGCAGGCGAAGGTTCCGTTCTTTGCACGGATTTCATACCGATTTCGGGTTCATTGACACTCTCTGTCACCGAAGGTTTCTTTTCCATATCAAAAGAAGCTTCGGCTACGGAGCGTACCTGTGCTACGGCTTTTGCAATGTCGTCCTGCTTTATTCGCTCGCTTTCTTCTTCCAAAGCCACCGTTACTTCAACAAGTGACGGCATCAAAAAGCTGAAAAAGCCCTTGCGCTTGACATTACGGGTATTCATCTCAACGACGTTATTGCCCAATTCGTTATATGCATTTTGTAGAGCTTCTTCTTTAGTTTTGCCCTGAAACTTCTTTATTATCATGCTGTCACCATTCCTACAGACTGTAACTCAATATTAGATTCTATTTCATTATATGAAACAACTATCAAATCTTTAAAATAATCTTCCGTCAGTCGCTTAAAATACATTCTGACTATAGGCGATGTAATTACTATGGGGTTTTTGCCCAATTGCTCGAGTTTTGAAGTTTCCGTTTCAACGGATTTGATTATCGCCTTTGTTTTCTCGGGATCAAGCGTTAAATACGCTCCCGTCTCCGTTTGCTTAACGGACGCCATAATCTCCTGTTCCAAATTCGGATCGAGTGTAACTACCGATGTTGTTTCATTTTGAGGGAAGAACTTGCCGGAAATAGCACGTTTAAGTGCCTGTCGCGAGTATTCCGTCAAAATGTCCGTATCACGTGTCGTAGTAGCATAGTCGGCCAAAGTTTCGAATATTGTTAACAAATCTCGTATCGAAATACCTTCTTTTAGCAAGTTCTGCAATACCTTTTGAACTTCGCCGAGTCCCAGCAATTTGGGAACGAGTTCCTCTACCAAAGAAGGATTGGTCTCCTTTAAGTTGTTGACCAAATTCTGAACATCCTGACGTGTCAAAAGTTCCGAAATATGCTGCCTGATTATCTCTGTTAAGTGTGTTGCAATAATCGAAGGAGGATCAACTACCGTATAGCCCAAAGATTCCGCACGTTCTCTCTGGCTTTCCGTAATCCATATTGCCGGCAGATGGAACGAAGGTTCAAAGGTAGGAATACCCATTATCTCTTCTTCAACATATCCCGGATTCATGGCCATGTAATGGTCAAACAGGATTTCTCCTTCGGAAACCTGAATTCCCTTTATCTTAATAATGTATTGATTCGGATTTAACTGAATATTATCTCGAAGGCGAATGATGGGAACTACAGTACCGAGTTCCAACGCAACCTGTCTACGTATCATTACTACTCGATCAAGCAAATCTCCGCCCTGATTGACATCGGCAAGGGGAATAATTCCGTAACCGAATTCCAGTTCAATGGGATCAACCTGCAAAAGCGAATTGACGTTTTCGGGCTGTCGGATTTCTTCGGCAGCAACTTCCTCCGCATCCACCTTTGCCTCTGTTTTTGCTGTTTCTATCTGAGCCGAAACGGATCTGGCCACCACGATAAATACCAGTCCCAATGCCAGGAATATTATGGTCGGCAAAGGAGTAACTATACCGAGTCCGCACAAAATGGCTCCGACAATATAAAGCGCCTTCGGAATACCGAAAAGCTGTTTGACAAGCACCGTACCGAAGTCTGCATCCTTTGAGCCTTTGGTAACCAAAATACCTGTCGACAAAGATATTAAAAGTGAAGGGATCTGTGAAACCAGTCCGTCACCGATAGTCAAAATAACGTACTTGTTTAATGCGGCGCTAAAATCAAGATTCTGTCTCAGAACACCCATTGCTATTCCGCCGATTACATTGACCGCGGTAATAATAAGTCCGGCCGTGGCATCTCCCTTTACATACTTAACGGCACCGTCCATGGAACCGAAGAAGGAAGCCTCTTCCTGAATCTTGTCACGTCTTCTTTTTGCTTCGGCATCATCAATGGCTCCTGTATTCAAATCCGCATCGATAGCCATCTGCTTACCGGGCATGGCATCCAATGTGAATCTGGCCGTTACTTCAGCCACACGTTCGGAACCTTTGTTGATTACCATAAACTGAACTATGATAAGGATAATAAATACGATGGCTCCGACTATCAAATCCCCTCCGCCGACATAACTTCCGAAAGTTGCGACCACCTTTCCGGGGTCACCTGTTGTCAGTATCAGTTTGGTCGAAGAAATATTCAAAGCTATTCTGAATATCGTGGTGAACAGCAAAATAGTCGGATAAAATGAAAGGTCCAGTACTTCAACGGAAAACATGCTGACAAACAGAATGGTAAATGCCACAGCAATGTTACACGCAAGAAGCACGTCAAGAAAGCCTGAAGGCAATGTTACGATCATCATAACGAACGCAGCAACAACATATGCAGCTATGCCCACATCAGCCTTTTTCATGCTTTCTCCTTTCAAAGTTTATAGTTTATAATTTGCCCTGAAGCTGATATACAAATGCCAATACATTTGCCACCGCTTCATATAATTCGGGAGGAATCATCTGCCCCACCTCAACATTTGCATAAAGCATTCTCGCAAGGGGTTTGTCCTCCATGATATAAATATCATTTTCACGAGCTTTGTCTTTAATCTTTTGTGCCAGATAATCCGCGCCTTTTGCGAGAACTATCGGAGCATCATCTTCTTCTCTGCGATACCTGATGGCCACAGCATAGTGAGTAGGGTTCGTGATTACAACATCGGCAGTAGGCAGTTCCTGCATCATACGTCTCATTGATGCTTCCCTCATACGCTGCTTCTGTTTTCCCTTTACCTGGGGATCACCTTCCTGCTCTTTGTATTCGTCTTTGACTTCCTGTTTGGTCATCTTCATGTCTTCATTGAATTTCCACTTTTGATATGCAAAATCCAATGCAGCTATGACGACATAAATCGCAGCCACACGAATGCCCAAGTCAACCACTATTTCGCCGATTAGGCCTATCGCCTGCTTAATGGTCAAATCATATAAAAGGTATATCTGGCCGGCCTGGTCCTTCAAATACGAATAGACCATATATCCTACCAATCCCAGTTTTAACAATGCTTTCAACAATTCTACCAGAGAGTTTGCAGAAAACATTCTCTTAAAACCGCTGATTGGGTTCATTTTACTAAATTTCGGTTGAAGCGGTTTGCCGGTAGGACGCCACTTTACCTGCACCACATCACACACAAATGCCACCACCAATGCCACCAGTAAAAACGGAAGCAGCATAAGCAGTGTCCTTAACATAGCCTGTCGTAGTACAACGATAATCGACGCTATCGGAACATTTCCGTCATACTCTGTCGCCGTAGCCGGTATCTGAGAGTAAAGACCTTCAAACAGTCCGATAAAGTTATTTCCCAGCGTGCCTATGTATACCTTAATCAGCACAAACATTGCCAGGATACCCGCCGCATTACCTATTTCCTTACTCTTGGCAACCTGCCCTTCCTTTCGGGCATCGTCCAACTTTTTGGCTGTAGGTTGTTCGGTTTTTTCGCCTCCTGCACCTTCTTTTGCAAAGAACTGCAGGTTATATTCCAATATCATACGTTTCTCACGACATGGCCGAAACCATGTTAACCACCATGCGTTTCATCTCAGTAAAAATCATATCGGCCGCATCTGGCAACATGGCTGTCGACAGAAACAAAATACTGATTCCCACCAATACCTTTATCTGCAAGCCGACAGCGAACATATTCATCTGCGGAGATATTTTAGCCAGTACACCGAGTACCGAATTCAAAATAACCATCACGGCAAATATCGGAAGACAAATTCTAAATCCGATGATTATGTAATCGCCCATGAATTCCAATACGGAATTCATCATGATGTTTTCGTGAAAAATCTGACCGTTAACGGGAATCAGCGTATACGTTTCGGCCAAAGCCTGAATCAGATACCTGTGAAGTCCCGATATTAGCATCATCAATGTAATCGTATAATTATAAAACACTCCGGAAACCGTAATGGAATCTCTGGTGTTTGGGTCTATCAACGTTACCATTGAAAGCCCCATCTCCATATCTGCAATATGTCCCGCAAAATTGACTATCATCGTACACAGGTTGGCACCAAAGCCGATAATGAGCCCCGTCAGGACCTCCTTTAGTACAATGATAAAATATTCAAGAAGTGTTGCATATTGAACCGCATCATGTGGGATAGCATTAAAAAGCAGGATGCTGATTAATACAGAAAGACCGATTTTAACCATTCTCGGGGTATTTGACATACTGAAAAAGGGTGCCACGAAAACAAAGCTGGCAACTCTTACAAGTACCAATATGAACAGTTCCAAATCCCCGTACGCGAATGAATAATCTAACATTTTTACCTAATATAAAGAGCAAAATCCGACCACAGACTCTCCATAAATCCGGACATATTATTTAACATCCAGTGTCCCAAAAGAATCAACGTTGCAAAGATGGCGATGATCTTCGGAACAAAAGTAAGTGTCTGTTCCTGAATGGAAGTAACCGTCTGGAAAATACTGACAATTAATCCAATAACCAGCGACACCAGCAAAACAGGTGCGGCCGTCTTGATTACCAGATACAAAGCTTCAGATGCAATTGCAGAGACCTGATCTATTGTCATTTTTTCTCCTTAAATACGGTCAGTAAAATGTCTTAACAAGATTGCCGATAATCAGATTCCATCCGTCTGCCAGAACAAACAAAAGAATCTTAAACGGCATGGATATTGTCGTAGGCGGCAGCATCATCATACCCATACTCATAAGTGCCGATGAAACCACCATGTCTATTACAATAAACGGTATATAGATAACGAAGCCTATAATAAAGGCCGTTCTTAATTCACTGATAACAAAAGCCGGAATCAACACTTCTGTGGGAATTCCTTCAAGCGTTTCATCCCATTCGTTTCCGCTGATTTCCAAGAACATTCTCACATCCTTGGTCTGTGTCTGCGGATACATAAATTCACGTAAAGGCTCGACAGCTTTATCGAAAAATTCTTCCTGCGTTATCTGTCCGCTGTCAAAGGGTACATACGCTTCCGTATATATCTGTCCCAAGGTAGGGCGCATAATAAAAAACGTAAGGAACAATGCCAATCCCAGTAATACCTGGTTCGGAGGTGCCGTTTGCGTACTCAACGCTGCTCTGGTAAAGTGAAGCACGATGATAATTCTCGTAAAGGACGTCAGCATTATGAGCAGTATCGGTGCCAATGCTATAAGCGTCAAAGTAATGAGAATTCTGAGTGTGCCGTTAACGGACCCGTTGCCGTTATTAGTCGTAATCGTAACGCTGTTTGCAATATTCAATTCGGCCAGGTCTTCCTGCGATGATGCACTTCCCGGTTCATCGATAATTGTCTGCTCTGTACGGTCTCCCGTCATGTTGGAATCCACAAAAGCAGCATGAACCTTAAATGAAGGCAATATACACAACATGCCCACTGTTAGCAGCAGGCATATTATAGTCATAATCTTCTTCATATAAAAAACCTAATCCTCGTCCTTCTTGTTTAGGTTCTTAAATTTGTCAAGTATCGACGCAAAACTGACATTACTGTCAGGTACTTGAGGCAGTACCAGTTCGTTGCCGTCAATTTCACTTATCAGATTAACCTCATCCTTTCCAATCGAAATAAGCAGGTACTTGTCTCCCGCACGGATAACCTGAAGATACTTGTTATTTGCTATTCTTTTGGTCTCGATAATATCGATATTTGAGCACTTAGTCTGGCCTTGCTGAATACGTGACATCCATCTGACCGTCAGATATGTTACTGCCACGACAAAAATAAATATCAGCAATACTGTCAGAAACTGAACAATACTGTCAGTTTTGGAAAAAGCCATAAGAGCCATTATTAACCAACTACTTTCTTAACAGCCTCTAATACACGATCTGCCTGGAAGGGCTTAACAATGAAGTCCTTTGCACCCGACTGAATAGCTTCAATAACCATAGCCTGCTGACCCATAGCAGAACACATAATAACCAGAGCGTTTGCATCTGATCCCTTTATCTTTTTAAGAGCAGCTATACCGTCCATCTCGGGCATTGTGATGTCCATCAATACCAAATCGGGATGAAGCTCATTATACTTTTCAAAAGCCTTTGCTCCATTCTCAGCTTCACCAACTACGTTGTAGCCGTTCTTAGTCAGGATATCCTTAATCATCATTCGCATAAAAGCTGCATCGTCAACAATTAAAATATTCTTAGCCATTTTTCATCTCCTATTTCTAATTAATGATTTCGGTTACACGAATACCAAAACTTTCTTCAATAACAACAACTTCACCCTTGGCAACGAACTTACCGTTAACCAAAACATCTATGGGTTCACCGGCAATCTTATCAAGTTCTATGATTGTTCCCGGTGCGAAGTCCAAAATTTCCGCAATGGATTTTCTGGTTCTGCCCAGTTCAACCGTTACCTCCAATGGAACATCCTTGATGATTCCTATGTTTTCGGCTCCCGGCAACTGTGAATAATCAGGTGTAAAGCTCTGGAACTGAGCCGGCTGAATATTCATATTCATCTGGGGCATTCCCATTTGCGGCATTCCCATCTGCGGCATGCCCATCATCGGCATTCCCATCTGGGGCATTCCCATGTTGGGATCCATCTGCGGTGCTGCCTGTGGAGCTGCCTGCGGTGTCGGTTCTGCGACAGGCGGAATGTACGGTGTCGGTTCCGGAGTAGGCTCCGGTTCGGGCTCGGGTTCCGGTTCACCACCACCTGTAAATGTATTATATAAATCCTTAGCAAAATCAATCGGATACAATTGCATGATAGTCGAATCAACCAGATCGTCTATCTGCATATTGAACGCAACCTTGGCGAATGTTCCTGCCAGGAACGGTGCTATATCTGCGGCGTTCATCGTCTCCGTAAAGTCTATAAGCGAGGCTTCCGGCGGCGATATATCTATCATCTTGCCGAGCATGGTAGACAGGGACGTTGCCGAAGAACCCATCATCTGGTTCATGGCTTCCGATATGGCACTCAGATGCAATTCTCCAAGTTCTCCGTCGGTGTTTGTACCGTCACCGCCCATCATCAGGTCCGTTATTACCTTTACATCATGTTCCTTAAGAACCATAATGTTCGAACCGTCAAGTCCGGTAGTATATTTGATTCGAATGAATACGCACGGTCTTTGATAATCTTCGATAACTGTTTTCCAGTTAGCCAGGCTGACCGTCGGTGTTGTGATATTAACCTTTCTGTTAACCAGTGAATAAAGAGTCGTGGCTGAGGATCCCATACTGATATTGGCAACCTCACCGAGTGCATCTCTTTCTTCGGGCGAAAGTAAGGATTCATCAACATCGCCCGGATCGTCACCGGTTATGATAGGAGCTCCGGCATCCTGTAACGGCTCTTCCGACGAGGTGTCCGCCGAGGAATCACTAGGTGCATCACCGGACAAATCCATGCCTGAAAGCAGTGCGTTTATTTCATCTTGTGACAGCATTCCATCCATGCCTTACTCCCCCTCTCTCTTTACTGACGTCAAACGTACAGCATATTTATCTTTGCTGGAACCCGGAAGTGCGGTAAATTTCTCAATATTTCCAACAAATACTTTCATTTCCGAGCCAACGGAAGAATCAAGTCTTATTACATCGCCCCTTTGCAATCCCAGGAACTCGTTAACCGATATGGTAGACTGTCCGAGAACTGCTCTGACGGGTACGTCAACCCTCCTGATCAAATCTTCAATGTGATCTCTGTAATCAACCGAGTCATCCTTTTGCATTGAAGAGAACCAATACTTGGTATTCAACTTATCCATGACTTCCTCGAGGGTAAAGTAAGGAAGACACACATTCATAAATCCTTCGGTATCACCGATTCTGATGTTCATCGTTATGATAGCAATCATGTCCGAAGGAGCGATTACCTGTGCGAACTGGGCATTTGTTTCGATACGCTCCATAATCGGATTGATATCCAAAACGTTTTTCCACGGTTCTTTCATCAACTGCATGCATATAATCATGAGTTTCTGAATAATCGTCATCTCTATTTCCGAAAACTCTCTGTTCTTTTCCAGCGGAGTTCCCGGGCCTCCGAGCATTCTGTCAATCATTGCAAAACCTAAGTTCGGCGACAATTCTATAATAACATTTCCGTTCAAAGGTTTAAAGTCAATAATTCCCAAAATGACCGGATTCGAAAGGGCATTTGAGAATTCCGAGAAAGTAACCGTTTCGGATGATGCTACCGTGGTTTGAACGGATTTTCGAAGGTATAACGGCAGGTTCGTCGAAATAAGTCTGCCGTAATGCTCATATATAATTTCCAGTGTACGTAAATGCTCTTTGGAGAACTTCGCAGGCCTTTTGAAGTCATAATCCTTCACCTGTTTGTCCGAAGCTTCCTGCATTTGATCCACATCCAATTCACCGGTCGTTAACGCTGCCAGCAAATTATCAATTTCACTTTGGGACAATACCTCGCCCACGAATTCTCACCTCCTTTAGCTCCATGGATTATATTTGCCGATTATGCAAATACAGAGCTGCTAAAGGTTACGTTAAATATAAAATCGGATCCGTATAATTCCTGTAACTTAGCCAATATTTCCTGGCATATTCCGTATGAATCGGCCTTTGCTTCATCAATTGTATATCCTGATACTACCTGGTTAATCTGGCCCTTTATCAGGTCTTCTTTATTCGCTATGTCTGCTCCGTATACCTCATAATCGGGGTGAAGCTTGTTCATGGATAAAGAAAGAGTAACCACAGCATAATGATCCTTTGTGTCGGGTGTTCCGTCCGGATTTAATCCGTTCCTCAAAGGAATGGTCATTTCCGTAATGGTATATGTGTCAACATCTGCCATGCTGATGGTTTCGGTTGTTTCTTCTTCCGGAGTTTCGGCCACCAGTTCCAAATCTATCGCCGTAGCAATATCGGTAATCAAAGCAGCCGTCTTTTTATTCGTACTCATGACAGAGAACATCATTACAGCCGTCAGAGCGATATTCACGATAAGCAGTGCCAAAATACCAACAGATATGAAATTCTTTTTCATTTAATCATCTCCTAATACGCACTCAGCGAATTGTATATCTTAATTTCAACTCTACGATTCTTTGCTCTTCCTTCGGGAGTACTGTTATCGGCTATCGGCTGATATTCTCCTCGTCCGGAATGTTTAACCTTACTCATGTCGAGATTCGAATTCTCATCAAGGAAATAGAATACCGAAAGCGCACGGCCGGAACTAAGTTCGTCATTGTTGGAATACTTACTGCCGGACATCGGAACATTGTCTGTATGTCCTTCGATTTCAACGGTATTGGCGGCATAACGTTCCAGTATCTTCGCTATCTGGTTCATCATGGGATAAGCATCCTCTTTAATGTCTACTGAACCGGAATCAAAAAGCAGCGCTCCGTTTAATGTCAGCTGAACATACTGCGAAGTAAACTCTATGTCTACTTCCTTTTCAAGGTTTGCTTCTTCAACCGCTTCCTCAATCTTTTCGGCCAGTTCTTCGGATTCTTCAAGCTTAGCCTTATCTATTTCTTCCATGGCTGTTTCGAGATTCTCCGGAACGGTTTCCCCCTCGTTATCTCTACCGGTGGAATTTATATAATTGTCCAATTCATTTAACTGGCTCACGCCGTTACTGATTAATACACCGTCGCCGATAGCTGTTGCACCTGCGCTGAAGACGCTGAACGTCTGTGAAAATGAAGCAGCCATTAATTCAAACTTCTGTGCATCTACCGTTGACATTGAAAAGAGCAAAACGAAGAAGCAAAGAAGCAGGTTCATCAGGTCACCGAACGTGGAGGTCCAGGCCGGCGCGCCTTTGGGCGGCTCTTCGGGTTTTCTCTTAGCCATCTTCTCCTCCGTCATCCGATCCGGTACCTACTCTATCCGCAGGCGCCAGGAATGATTTGAGCTTTTCTTCGATTACACGGGGGTTTTCACCTGCCTGTATCGACAAAAGGCCCTCTATCATAATTGTTTTCATGGTCATCTCATTTGAATTGTTAAGGTTAAGCTTTCCTGCTACGGGAGAGCAAATCCAGTTGGCAAGCATTGATCCGTACAATGTAGTAATCAACGCAACGGCCATGGAAGGACCGATTGATGAAGGATCATCCATATCATTAAGCATGTTAACCAGACCAACCAGGGTACCGATCATACCCCAGGCAGGACCCATGGCTCCCAAATCGTCCCAAACCTTAATTTTCGCTTTATGTCTTTCTTCCGTAGCAACCAGTTCGGTTTCCATGATGCCTCGAACCAAATCGGGGTCAGTACCGTCGACGATAAGGAGAATTCCTTTTTTCATAAAAGGATCATCCAGTTCGCCGGCTGCTTCTTCCAAGGAAAGCAAGCCTTCCTTACGTGCTACGTTTGACAAATCTATAATCTTGGAAATCATTCCCTTAACATCATTGGTAGGCATTTTGAATATCAGTCCGATAGTCTTCAGCGATCCGAAGAAGCTTGACATGGTATTCATACACATAACCGCAAAGAAAGCACCACCGAATGTAATAATCGCTGATGGCAAATCCAAATAGTTCGTAATACCGGCAATACTACCGCATGAAGAAATGATTCCGTAGATAATCATTCCCAGGCAAAGGAAGAATCCTACAAGTGACGCTAAATCCACTCTTTGTTACCCTATTTTTGCCATTTAGGCAAAAATATCCTTTCTATACGATTTTACTAAATTTATTATCTCTTGTCTACTTTCTTTTACGATTATCTTGCGTCCCGTGGTAAATGCAACCACAGTATCTGGTGTTTCTTCAACCAGTTCCATTAAATCAGGGTTAACTAAAACCTTTTGTCCGGACAATTTAGTCAATTCAATCATAACACATCTCCGCAATAGCACTTAAGGGAAACGGAATTTTCCGTTTCCCTGCAATGCCGAAACATCGTATTTTATATTAGTTTATAAATCAACTACCTTATCTCTTAAGGTTGGTCAATTCTTCCAAAAGTGTATCGGATACTGTAATGATACGGCTGTTAGCCTGGAAACCACGCTGTGTGGTAATCATTTCGGTAAACTCTGCGGAAAGGTCAACGTTTGACATTTCCAAAACACCTGAGTTCATGTATCCGCCGCCTGCTGTGATATCAACACCGATTCCGTCGAAGTCGCCGGAGTTCTGAGTTGCGGAATAGAGGTTATCTCCTTCTTTTGCAAGACCGGAAGCATTAGCAAATGCTGCTGTTGCTATCTGTCCCAAAAGTCTGGACTGTCCGTTATCGTATGTTGCGTAAATCATACCGTCTTTCTGAATTGAAATACCTGACATTTCACCGAGCATACGTCCTGAACCACCGCCTGTTGATGAACCTCTGGTAGCTACTACGGTAGATGCACCGTTGTTGTTAAGGTTGCTCATTGCCTGACAGTCAACTGTGATGCTGGGAGGGAAACTTGCTATTGTGCTTCCCGCAAAATCAAGTTGGAAGGATGTTGTTTCAACTCCACCGATTTTCTTAAGAGCACCCTTAGCAGGGTCAAATTCTATTTTCTTAGAATAAGTTGCGCCGGAACCTGTCAAAACGGAGTTTCCATTGGGATCCTTTATATCTGTAAGTGTCAGGAAAAATTCTCCCGTTCCCAAAACTGTCTTTGTCGTATCCGCAGGATCGTAATTTGTAATCTTAAAAGTTGAAGTATATTTAAATCCCAGATTATCGTAAAAGTCCAATGTTACGATTTTTCCGTCGTTGGCTACGTTTGTATCAAAGCTGTCTACTATACCTGACATCTGAGCCTGTGAAGTAGCCTCGGGAGGATATGTCATATACTTATCAGCCATAATCTGAAGAGGCTGAACGATATCCTGCTTAACGGTTAATGTTCCGTCTGCACTTTCCTGTGTCAGCCATCCCATTACGTTGTAACCTGTTGAAGTCATACAAAGGTTACCTACACCGTCTACGTAGAAAGAACCGTCTCTGGTAAACATGTTCTCTGTTCCGTTTGATACGATAAAGAAATTATCTCCGGTAATCATCATATCGAAAGGATCATTTGTTGTCTGTGATGCACCCTGAGTTGTAATGGCAGTTTTGATTGCCGAAGTCTTCGAACCAAGACCGATCTGGCGAGCGTTTGTACCACCTGTTCCGGTAGCTGCGTTAGCGCCTGATGCAGACTGTGTTGTCTGATACATAAGGTCTGAAAAAGTCATGGACTGTGATTTGTACGCTGTAGTATTAACGTTAGCGATGTTGTTACCTATAACGTCCATTCTGGTCTGGTGTGTTTTCAATCCGGCTACACCGGAATAAAGCGATCTCATCATAATTAAGTGACCTCCTTAGATTATTTGCCGTTTTGATCTTTATCCGTCATTCAAAAGATCTTTAGCCTCCGTTAGGTCCGGCTACATTATTACGGCTCCGTCAATGTTTGTAAAAATATTTTCGTTTGTTTCCGTCTGGTCCATGGCGGTTACTACCGTGTTACTGGGAACATTTACGATAAACGCCAGTGAATCGACCAGTACGAGTGATTCTTTAATGCCCTTCATAGAAGCTTTGGCAGCACCTTCGTTCAATCTTGACAACTGTTCGTCGGAAAGTTCAATATTTCTCGTTGCCAATCGGCTGGTAGCATGCTTTGAAAATCTGATGCCTGAGCTTTCAACACTTTTCTGTGAAAGGATATCCTTAAAAGATATCCCTTCACGTTCGGTGTTTTGAACGTTTGACTTGTTTCCTGTATTTAGGTACTGATCCTGAAGCTGTTCTATGGATAGGAATCTGTTGGAATTAATATCCATATCCGACCTCCTTGTCTAGACCTTCGTCTAAGCTTCGGTGACACCTTCTACTGTTTCTTCGTTATCTTCACTATTTTCGTTTTCTTCAATTTCTTCTTCGGAAGCGATTGTTCCTTCCTGCGCTTCTTCCGTAGCGGCTTCTTCTGTTGCTTCATCCGCTTTGGCCTCTGCTTCGGCCTGTAAAAGCAATTCCTTCATTCTGGCTGAATAGCTGTTTAACGCATCTGCGTACGAGCTGTCCATGAACGATTGCTGATAAGGCGACAGGCTGTTATATGCTTCTATCAAAGAATTTACCTTTGCGGCATCGGCAACTGTCAATGCCGAAAGTGAAGGAAGTTTATTGATTTCATCTGCCAATGCATTGGCCAGGTTAAAGGCTGTGTTGTACTCGGGTTCGATTATGGCTGTTACGGAATCGGCTCCGTACAATTCACCGTTAACCGAAACATAAGCCTTATTGTTTTCATACTTAACGTAATCAACTACACCTTCAACTATCTTTTCCTGTCCCTTGTCGTCGGTGGTTGTTATCTGAACTGTCTGGCCAACCATCGATGAAGCTCTGCCCAAATCCATTGAAGAAGCCATGTTCTGCAGCTGTTCAACCTGTGAGAAGGTTGCATACTGTGAAATGTATTCCGTATTTGAAGTAGGTTCCAAGGGATCCTGATATTTCATCTGTGCTACCAAAAGCTGCAGGAACGCGTCTTTATCATATCCGTCCGGAGCACTCTTTTCGGATTTTGTAGTTGCCTGTTTCTGAGCTGATACCTGGGAAGCTGTCTGAACGATTTCGCCATCTTTTACTACTGCGCTTACTCCCATATCGTACTCCTTTCTTATGCCTGATAGTCAACAGTGTTTCCGTTTATTTCCATTACCTTCGCTGCCAGGATTTCTTCCTCCGAAGCTTCATCTTCAAACAATGCGTCGAGCGAATTCAAATCAATTCGTCTCATTCTTCTTTGCTTGTTTGTTCCTTCATCGGGTCTGTCCTCTCTGCCCTTCCAAAGATTTGAATCAAATCCTTGAGTATCCACCGATACGGAAACCTCGGTAACTTTCGTTCCGCTTTCGCGAAGTGTTTCCCTCAGTTCATTGAGTTGGGCTTCTACGGCAGCTTTGACTGTTTCGTTTTGAACTTTGAATTCTGCAGTGATTTCTCCGGCTTTGTTGGTCAAATTAACTTTAACCGTTCCCAGTGATTCGGGATGCAACTGCATTTGCAGTTCGTCCATGTCGGGCTTTGCATTCACCTTGATGTGGTCCATTATCTGGTCCATTATTTCACGGGTTTCATTGCTTAAGAACGTTTCCTGCACATTTGGAACATCGGAAATGCTGTTCGTGTCTTTGGAAACATTGTTGCTCAACGCTTCCATTGCTTTAAATGAATGGTCTTTCGAAAGATCTGATTCCGCATCTTCGCTTTCATTGTCTTTCGAATCACTCTGCTTATCATCAACTTTGTTTTCTGTTACGTTCTGAACCTTTACGAGATTTCCTTTGGAATCCGTTTCCACCGTTATCTCGCTGTCATTCGATTTGAAACTTGATTTTACTAAAGTTTCATCTTCAGCCTTCGGTTCTTCGGTAACAATTCCCTTAACAATGTCAGGTTCCGAATTAGCTTCGACACTCATTTGCATTTCTTCGGTTACAGAAGATTGAGTTTCGGCATTCTCAATCATTTCGACGACTTTAGAAAATTCAATGTCCATATCATCTGCTAAATCCCCTACGATAGCGTCTATCGCAGTTGTCAGATCCTGTACCGTGTTAAAGAGGTTTTCGTTGGTGACTAGTTCAATCGGGTCTTCCTCACTTAAGGTGATAATCAAACCGTTCAAATTCTCGGTATCGAGAATTGCCATGGGGTTAAGCCCCATTTCTTCCAAAGCCTTAACTACGTCTTCTTCGGTAACATCAAGTTCCTCAGCGACTTCTTTAATGGCTTCCTGTGCGGCTTTTTCGATTTCTTCATCGTATGCGTTCTCTTCCGTCAATTCCTTGTTTTCGGTCTTGACTTCTTTGGAAGGAACTTTGGATTCGGAAATTCTGTCTTTCTTTTCAAAATCCGCAGGTTTGACATCCTTTTTTGAGGGAGTCGATTCGATGTTGCTTTCGGGTTTTACCTGCGATGCTTTGTCCATCATATCCGAAAAATTCATATCAGGCTGTGTTTTCGTCATCTGATTCGAAGCGGAAGATCCGACAAATGTCATAATCGAGCTAAAATCCTTTACATACGCACCGGTCATATGCTCTCCTCCTTATTTAGTTTTTCAAGGTACATCCTATATATCGGACTGATTTACTAAAAACTTAAGACTCCGGATCCATAATTTTTGTAACTTGTGCAGCGATTGTTTCATCCATCACGCCAAGTATGGCTCCGCGGTCTGCCGGTTCCATAACCCCGAGTATTCTGGCTACCAAATCCAGGTTGTCCGTCATCTGCTCAAAAATGGCTGCTGCCTCTTTGGGCTTCATTTCCGAATAGGCCTGCGCATAATCCTTGACCTCATCCGTTTCTTCTTTCTGAATGACTACCTGTTTGTATAAATACTCCGCCGTTGAAGGGTCGATTGCTTCAAAATACTTTTGATATTCTTCGATTCCCGGCCCCTTGTCGGCATAAACCACTTCTTCAAAAAATTCCGTCTTTATTCTTTGGAATTCAATCTGAGCATCCTCGAAAGTTTTCAGTCTTTCGATTTCTGCTTTCATAGTCTCTATATCTTCGGAACTCGTGGAATTTGCCGAATTGGCTCTTTCAAGTTCCAATTCCAATTCTTTGATGTAATCTACCGCTTCCTGCAGATTGTCATATCCGCCGTATGCTCCGGCATTTTCGTCGGAAACCACTACCTCGGACTGCTTGGGCAAAATCAGATTAACTACAGGCACATCCTTCAAAACCGGATACAGGACATTGGAACCGAAACCGCCCAAATCCAGTTTGACAACGAGGCACAAAATAGCAATCCAAATAAGCACAATAACAAAAGTAACCAGGAAAACCGAACCGCCGCCTTCTTCCTCTTCTTCCATAAGTTCGGCTTCTTCGTTCGCTATCTCTTTAGCTCTTTTCTTGGCAGCTTTCTTCTGCTCTTTTTGTTCATTCTGAAGTTTTTTCTTTTCTTCTTTCAGACGCTGATGTTCGGCTTTGGCCTGTTCCGGCGTCATAACTTCATCTGCCATACTTAATCCTTATCGCAAATCATTGCATTGTTGTTATGTTGAGTTATGTAAACCATTTCAAATTATGTAAACCATCTGGAGTTATGTAAACTATTTGGAGTTATGTCAACCTTGTTTTTGTCCGTAAGTATAACTCGTCAATTCGTCTATTTCTTTTGCTTCCTGAGCATTCAATTCCTTTTTGAATTCTTCGAAAGCTTTTTCCTTGAGTCGATTGTGAATCTTTGCTTCCTGCATGGCTTCCGTCAACTTTACTCTGGCATTTTCCAAAAAGGCTGCTGCCTTGTTGACTTCAATCTGCTGCAGCGCAATAAACTCATCCATTCTGTCAATAGCCGCCTTATTTTCGTTAAGTTCCAAAATATTCAGCGTGCTTTGCCTTAGTTCACGCCCTTTTTCCTCGTACTCACGCTTTCTTTGCCTGAGCGATTCCATTTTCTCTTCTTCTTCGTCAAGGCGCTTCCTGGCAGCGGCAAACTCGTTCTTTGCCTGCTCCTCGAGTTTTTCTTTGATATTCAGAATGCTCTGCATTCTGTACTTAAACTTAGCCATTCACTTAATCTTCAAAAAGTTTAGCGAGCATATCGACCGTCTGCTCGAATGTATACTTAGCTTCCGTTTCCTGCATCAAAAACTCATTAACGGCATTAATCTTCTTTATTGCATAATCAATATTGGCATTCGACCCTGCTCTGTACGCTCCGATATTAATCAAATCTTCGGCTTCATTATAGGTAGCCAATACGTTTTTCAGTTTTCCGGCTGCCGCCTTATGTTCTCTCGTTGCTATCTGCGACATGCATCGGCTGATACTCTGAAGTACATCAACGGCGGGATAATGGTTTTTGTGAGCCAGTCTACGATCCAACATGATATGGCCGTCCAAAATGGATCTCGCCGTATCTGTGATAGGCTCATTAAAATCATCACCGTCTACAAGTACCGTATAAAGTCCCGTGATGGAGCCTTTGTCGGAGCATCCTGCTCTTTCCAAAAGCTTCGGCAATTCCGAATATACGGAAGGCGGGTATCCTCTCGATACAGGAGGTTCTCCGGATGCCAACCCTATTTCTCTTTGCGCCATACAGAATCGAGTCATCGAATCCATCATGAGCAAAACATCTTTACCCTGATCTCTGAAATACTCAGCGATGGCCGTAGCGGTTTGCGCCGCTTTTTTTCGTTCCAAAGCAGGCTTGTCGGAAGTTGCAATGACAACCACCGAGCGTTTCATTCCTTCGGGCCCCAAATCTCTTTCGATAAACTCGCGTACTTCTCTTCCTCGTTCACCGATTAAAGCTATTACGTTAATATCAGCCTTGGTGTTTCTGGCAAACATGCCCATCAATGTCGATTTACCGACACCGGAACCTGCAAAAATGCCTATTCGTTGTCCCTTACCTACGGTAATTAAGCCATCCACGGCCTTTACGCCCAAAGGCAGAACATCCGAAATAATCTTTCTCTTCATCGGATCCGGCGCACCTGCTTCCACGCAATACTCCTTACCCGAAACATATACATCTTCATTGCATCTTCCCAGGCCGTCGACCGTATGTCCCAAAAGCGAATCGTCAACCCTGACCATCAGCGGGCTTCCGGTATTTTCAACACCTGATCCCGGACCGATACCTTCTACATTTTCATAGGGCATCAATAAGTTTTTGCCTTCTTTAAACCCTACTACTTCTGCCAGTGCCGGCTTTTGCGATTCGGCTATCTTGCTCGGATATATGTAGCACAAATCCCCGAGCTTTGCCATGGGCCCTGCGGTTTCAATGGTCAAACCTACTGCATTTACCACCTTACCGCGGGTTTTAAACAACTTTTCTCCGAATATGGCATTGTATTTATCAAAATTAATGTCCATACTATTCTCTTCGATATGATAAAAGCATCAGCTTACGTTTTAATTCCTTCAATTCCGTTTCCAACGAGCAGTCAAACACACCGCTGTCGGTTTCGATGAGGCATCCTCCCTGCGGCAATGTGGCGTCCTGTACAAATTCCACATTGTTTTCCGTCATACCTGTCTGTGCCAGAATATCTTCTTTCTGAGCGTACACATCCAAATAATCCTCTCTGGAAACGTGAACCATTATATTCTTTGCCCCTTCGGAATTATTAATGGCATCTACCAGTAAATGCGATACTATTCCTCTGTAGGTATCGAGATCAACACAGAAAATGTGCTCATAAATATCTGTCAGTGCATCGACAAATTCAGGTTCCAACTGAACTATCTTTTCGCGGTAATCGTTTTCCAATTCCTCGGAATGACGCTGAAGCTCCTGCTTCATTGCGGAAATCTCATTCATTCCCTCATTGTATCCGACTTCATATCCTTCACGATGGCCCTCGTCATAGGCTTTTGCCTTTACGTCTTCGGCCTCTCGGTAAGCATCTTCCAAAACGCCCTGCGCCTCTTCTTTGATAGACGCAAGTTCGTCCTTTGCGCTTTGCAATTCCGCGTCTATTCTTTCGAGTTCTTCACGGTTTGCGCTTTTTATAACAGCACTTTCGGCTTCCTCATCCAAGAGAGCATCTATGTTTTCGGCAGGCAGTCCTTCAAAAAACTCATCCGAATCATAGTTTTCATCGGAAATAGCCTGCAGACGGATTCTTTTTTCCTCTTCTTCCTGCAGTTTCCTGGCAATAATGTCATTGACATCCACCACTCGCGAAGATTCTTCGACGGATACGCTGTAGCCTTTGAATATATTAGACAACTATCTCGTCACCTCCGCCTCTGGAAATAACAATTTCACCGGAATCTTCAAGCTTACGTATTACAGAAACTATCTTCTGCTGTGCTTCTTCAACGTCCTTCATACGTACCGGTCCCATGAATTCCATATCTTCCTTAATCATGGTTGCCAGTCTCTTTGACAGGTTATTAAAGATAGCTGTCTGAACCTGTTCGTTAGCGCCCTTAAGGGCCATACCCAGGTCATTATTATCAACATCACGAAGTACTCTCTGAATAGCTCTGTCATCAAGCAGCAAGATATCTTCGAATACGAACATCTTCTTTCTGATTTCGTCTGCCAATTCCGGTTCTTCGATTTCGAGAGTTTCCATGATATGCTTTTCTGTACCACGGTCTACTGTATTCAAAATTTCTACTACTGCATCTACGCCACCGATAATTGTGTAATCCTGGTTGACCAGTGATGCAAGCTTTGATTCCAGCACTTTTTCAACTTCCTTAATAACATCCGGTGATGTTCTGTCCATAACAGCTATACGCTTTGCAACATCCGCCTGTCTGTCAGGTGGAAGTGCGGATACAATCTGT
>JAZUFW010000044.1:0-32976 GCA_045640905.1 Lachnospiraceae bacterium | reverse complement strand
AATTGGATGTTGCATCAAAGATGGTTGCTACAATTCTGGGTTCCGCATCGGTGTCCAACAGAATTAAGGATAAGACCAGAGATTTAAAAGAAGAACTGGTTCAAAAGATTAAGGAAAAGAAAGCTACCGGAAAGTAAACTTCCGAAAAATAAGAAACAAAAAAGGTACGACCTATTAGGTCGTACCTTTTGTTATATCCGTTTATTTGACTTATTGTTCTGTTGCTTCTTCAACGGGGCCTTCTTCAACAACTACGGCATCAACAATATCTTTTGCACCTTCTTCAACAATATTTGAAGGTTCGTCGTTAAAGAATTCTTCTACCTTCTGAACCGAATCCTGAATGGTGTCTTTAGCTTTTTTAACAGCACTCTTTGCTAAATCCTCAGCCTTTGCTCTGTCAAAATTCAAATTAATATACGAACGTGCCTTGGTGGGTTCTCCGTCCAAGTCCTCACTGAATTCGTCATCGGAATCATCATCCGTTACGGGTGTCAGAATCTCTTCTTTTCTAAGATAAGTATATGCTCCGTAAGCTGCAGCACCGGCTGCGATGGAGAATAATAAAAATTTACCGAAACCGCCTTTAGCCATATTTGTGTTCCTCCTTTTAAAAAGTGTTTACTTCCTTATCTTACCTCATTTGTACCAAAAATTAAAGATGTAATTAGTCAGTTTTATTCTTGAATAGGTGCTTGAAATATGATATTGTTAAACTCGACCCGCAAGGTCAATACAGTATGAGTCGGTCATCGGAAGGATATGGATATGAACGAGAAATTTTTTGATTTAAAGAAGGAAAAGCAGGATCGAATGATTAATGCAGCTCTGAAAATCTTTGCAAAAAATGGGTATAATCATGCCAGCACCGACGATATTGTCAAGGAAGCCGAGATATCAAAGGGCTTATTGTTTCACTATTTTACCAATAAAATAGGTTTGTATTCTTTTATCTATGATTACAGCACCAGATTTGTCTCTTTGGAGATGACCAGTTCGGTCGATAAGACCGATAATGACTATTTCAGTCTGATGCTTCAAATTAAGGCAGCTGAAGCTTCCGTAATGAAATCGTATCCTTATATGATAGCTTTTTTGAAGAGCACATCAAAGGAAGATGTTGTTGAGGCTTTGAATGAGATACATGACAAAAGAAATGTTGTATCCGACAAGGTAAAGGAATTTTTGGATCACGCAAATACATCGGGCCTCGGAAATAATGTTGATGTATCGAAACTTAACGAGATTATCGATTTTACATCGGAAGAGGTTCTGTTTAAGATACTGTCATCAAATGATAAAAAACCCGAATTGTATTTGGACGAAATGAAAAAGTACATTCTTACATTGAAGAATCTTTCAAAATAGAAAAGGGGAAACATGAAAGAAGTCTTGTATACAATACCGTTAAATGATGCGGTCAATAAAGGGGGCGAGTGCCCCTTTTGTCATATAGAAAGGGATGTCGAACAGGATCTGCTTGATTTTGTGCTGGGTTCATGTTCTTCATACATGGAAGCCGACGTTCGCAGCGATACGGACCGGGAGGGATTTTGCCGCAACCATTTTACAAAGATGTTTGCGTACGGAAATACACTGGGTAATGCCTGGATATTGAAGACTCATTACATGAAAATGAATAAGGAACTGGCGGAAGAAATAAAGAAATTTAAGCCCGTAAAAATGTCACTTAAGGATAAATTAAAATCCGGAGGGGCATCTTCAAATTCAATGACCAAGTGGGTCAAAGAAAAAGAGGAAAGCTGCTATATCTGCAAACGTTTCAATGAGACCTTTGACAGATACGTGGCAACATTCTTTCACCTGTATAAAAACGATTCCGAATTCAAAGAAAAAATTAACAAGGGACAGGGCTTTTGCCTGCCTCATTACGGTGTTTTGATAGAACGCGCGGAAGAATATTTGTCTTCTTCGGAAAAGGAAGAATTCTATCCGATGATGTTTGATCTGATGGAAAGAAACATGAAACGTGTCCAGGAAGATGTAGCCTGGATGGTTGAAAAATTCGATTACCGAAATAAAGATGCGGACTGGAAAAACTCAAAGGATGCCATTCAGCGCGGTATGCAAAAACTGAAGGGCGGACTTTATGACTAATTTTGCTTCTTTGTCATTTCTGTTTCGCTTTTTGCCTGTCTTTTTGGCAGTATATTATTTGGTTCCGGCAAAGTACAGAAATCTTGTTTTGCTTTGCGCGAGCTTGGTTTTCTATGCCTTTGGCGAACCTTATTTTATAGTTCTTTTACTTGCCCTTACATTTATTAATTATCTGGTGGCTAACCGTGGATACAATCTGCCGGTTCGAGCTTCTTCCAAACGAAAAAAGCAATTAAGAAAACGATTTATGATTGAAGCCGTGTCGCTTGATGTTGCGACATTGGTTTTGTTTAAACTGTTGTCTGTTGTGGGAGATGAAAAACTATTCCCGCTCGGACTTTCTTTTTATATCTTCAAAATGATATCGTTTCAGATTGATGTATACAGACGCAATATCGGCAAAAGACCTTCTCTTACGGAAACATTCACGTATTTTACACTTTTCCCACAGATTATGCAGGGACCGATTATGAGATATAAGGACGGTTTTTTCGATAAACCGAAGACCGTATCTTTCGAACAAATCGAAGAAGGACTGAAATACTTTATTATAGGATTCGCGATGAAGATTGTTTTGGCCGACAGAATCGGAATCTTGTGGAATGATATCAATATGTACGGATATGAGAGCATTTCTACGCCTCTTGCGTGGATGGGGGCTTTGGCATATTCGTTTGAACTGTATTTTGACTTTTGGGGATACTCATTGATGGCTTCCGGTATTTTGGTGGCTTTGGGATTTGATTTTATAAAGAACTTCGATAATCCTTACGCCTCGAAATCAATATCGGAATTCTATCGCAGATGGCATATGACGCTCGGTGAATTTTTTAAAGAGTATGTATATTTTCCGCTCGGAGGCAGTCGCTGCGAAAAGAAGAAAATGATATTCAATCTGGCAGTTGTTTGGCTACTTACGGGATTGTGGCACGGAAACGGTGTGAATTTCATTGTTTGGGGCGCCGTGCTGGGACTTTTTATCATTTTGGAAAAGGTGTTCTACGGGAAAAAGCTTGATGAACATCCGGTTTTGGGGCATGTCTATACCGTTTTTTTGATTCCGCTTACGTGGGTTATCTTTGCAATCGGTTCCTTAAAGGATATGGGGATATATTTTTCGAGACTGTTTCCGTTTTTTACGAAAACATCGGAACTTGTCAATTCATTCGATTTTGTGAGTTATTTGGTCGATTACGGATGGATGTTTGCAGTGGGAATAATACTTTGCCTGCCAATTAGTACAAAATTGTATCAAAAATGGAACAAACATTGGGCAACAACAATATTGTTAGTAATTCTGTTTTGGATTAGTATATATTATAGTGCCGGAAGCGCCGGAAATCCGTTTATGTACTTACACTTTTGATAGAAAATGAGTGCTTTCGGATGACGGTGTCTTGGAAATACGAAGGAGGAAAGTTATGAAAAAGAAATTTTTAATTGCGACTGTTCTTTTGAGCACTTGCTTAGGGCTTGCTGCCTGCGGAAATCCTCAGAAGCTTTTACCCGAAGAGGATGAATCTGCCAATGTCTACGATGCGGATGAGGAAACTACCGGAAATGAAGCGCTTGATGAACTGATAGAGTCTGTAGCCGACGATAAGGGCTTTAAAGGCGATGTTACGGAAGTATATGTATATAAAAGAAAGGACTCCGAAGACAATAAAGAAAAATCAAAACTTTATGTTGAGGTTAAGTCCGAGAAGAAAGACATTTCTTATGATACCTTCCTTGAAGTTACAATGAAGTATGATAAGGACGATAAAGCTTGGGGAGTAAAGGAATTTTCAAATGACTCTTCCAATAAAAATACCTTTACACCTGCGGATCCCGATGAAGACGAATTGAAAGACAAGATTATTAACTCGGCTTATTACGTTGATTTCGGTACTGAGTACGTATATCTTACCGAAGCAAAGAATGTTGAGATTAAGCCCGGAAAGACGAAGATGAATCCGGGAACGGAATTTGATCCTGCCGAGTACGAATTTGAAACCGAAGTTACCATAGAGGGCGATTTCAAAAAGTATATCACTTCGATAACAGGTACCATGACCATGTATGAACAGGATGCTACGTGGTATTTGTTTGACTATGAATGGTCTGAGGATTTTGAATCCGAAATGTCTGATGAAACACTTGAGGCACTGTCTGATGAAAGAATGAAGGGTGATATTTCCCGGGACGAACTCTATTTGTTTAATTCGTACAGAACTTTCTCCGAATCGGATTTCGATACTTTTGAATTCGGAGAACCGGAATTTACCACAAGCAGCTGCAGACGCCCTTGTACCGTTCATTTTGCCAATAATGACATCTTCGATATGTCAATGGAACTTGCATATTACTATTATTATTCGAATGATACTTGGGAATTCAATTATTTTGAAGATTCATCACCTGATTTGATCGTTGATTATTCGCCTGCAGTCGGTGAGTATGCTTCGGATATTGTTGATAATTATGACGGAGAAAAGGTTATCGGCAAGATGTTCCTTACTATCGATTCAATCGATTCAACAGGAAAGTGTTCAGGAACACTTACGGTAGCTCCCGCGGAGGGAACAAAGGAGGACGGTGCACCGACTCCGTTTGAAGGCGCCGAAACCAATTCATACGGTGCAGAACCCGGCTCTTTGACTTTAAAGCTTGACGGCGGAATTAAGTGGAGCAAGTACAATACTCAGACTGAAGTTAAGCTTACCTACAATCCGGAAACAAATACTTTGGATTCGGTAGATTGGCAGTATGGTTATTCTTTAGAAAAACAATAGTAACAAGGCGGTGCCTTAGAATATGAAAAAAGCCCCGGTGCTTTTTACAATTTTATTAACGATTGCATTTTTCACTCTTTTGGGAATACTCGGAAAAAGCAATATTTATGCCACACAGGAACAGGACCTTACAAGGGTCCCGTTCCTTTCTGCGGTTTTTACGGGAATAAATGATGATATTTATCCGTGGGATATTTTGAATGAGACGAAAAGATCAAGCGTACGTGAAGAAGCTCGTCTGATTATGGAAAAGGAAGAGGAGATGTTAAGAAAGCAGGAAGAAGCTTTACTGGCTACGCCTACACCTGTTCCGACACCTGTACCTACTCCGATTAGCGCATCACCGTCTCCTGTGCCTACGGGAACACCGATGCCGACTCCGGAGCCGACACCCAAATATCCGGAGGGACGATATGAGCCGCTTCGGGAAAGCACTTATGATGAGTATATTAACCATATTTCTGCGGACATTTACGGTGATATGGGAGTGCTTCGTGCCAAAGAGTATGAGTTTTCAAAAGTGGATGAAACTTATTTCGACGATGCACTGTTTATCGGAGATTCAAGAACCGTCGGACTTAGGGATTATACAGATTTATCCGACCATGCGGATTTTTTGTGTGAAACCTCTCTGACCATAGCAAAGGCCATGAAGTCTGATTATAAAGGAAAAGGGACTGTAGAATCCTTTTTAAATAAGAATGAATATGGTAAAGTATATTTGATGGTCGGCGTCAATGAACTGGGTTCCGGAACTACCGAAGACTATATGGCTCAGTATACCGAATGTGTTGACAGAATTCATGAACTTGAACCCGACGCAATTATTTTTGTTGAAGCAATCATGGATATTGACAAGGAACGATCCGATTCGGATCCGATTTTCAATAATACGAATATTTTGGCCAGAAATCATGCCATTGCCACTTTGGCTGACAATGAGACTTTCTTTTACATTGATGTAAATGAGGTCGTAACTGATGAGGAAGGATATTTGCTTGATGATTTAAGAGGAGATCATTTACACCTACGTGGTGCTTCAAATGAAGTATGGAAGGAATTTCTCCTGAATCACGGCGTTTTACGATAGAATGAAGAAAAGCGTTAAGAGAATCATAATATTTCTGATAGCGGTTATTGTTTTGATTATCGCGTATTTGATATACATTCTGGTTTCGTATGACCGAATAAAGGATAATCAGTTTCTGGAAGTGTCTTCGAGCGGAGAATTTTCTTATTTTGCCGACTATCCGGATATGCTTGATACGAGCAGACCATATAATATTATGACGTACAACATAGGCTTCGGAGCATATCCGCCGAATTACAGCTGCTTTGCCGACGGAGGCAAATCTTCGTGGGCAGAGTCGGAAGAGTCCGTTATGGGAAATGTATGTGATATTTCGAATTTCCTGTCCGGAAACAATCCCGATTTTATTTTCCTTCAGGAGGTTGATTTGGACGGAACCCGTTCATATCATGTGGACGAGATGAACCTGCTGAATCAGTTCGTAAAAGGATATTATTATGATTTTGCGGTCAATTATGATTCGGATTTTCTGATGTATCCGCTTTATCATCCCTACGGAAAAAATAAATCCGGAATAGTGACGTATTCCAAAGGAAAGATTAACGAAGCGGTCAGACATTCACTTCCGATTCCTACGGATTTAAGCAAATTTGTTGATTTGGACAGATGTTATTCAGTGACCAAAATATTGCTGGATAATGAAAAGACACTTTGCCTTTATAACGTTCATCTGTCTGCATATATCAGCGATGCCTCAGTAAGAGACGCACAGATTGACATGTTGCTTGACGATATGGCTATGCAGTACAAGATGGGTAACTACGTAGTATGCGGCGGAGATTTTAATTCCGATTTAAGGGACGGAAATGAAATAGAAAACGCACCTGTCTGGGCTAAAAAGTTTGACAGGGAAAGGCTTCCTGCCGGATTTACGTTTGCAATGGATCGAGCCGTGGTACTCGATATTGAACACGACACCTGCAGAAATGCCGATGAACCGTATAATCCCAATACTACATTTACGGTTGCGGTTGACGGATTTATTGTTTCGGACAACATCAATGTGGATTATTACAGGAATTTTAATTTGCAATACAAGTATTCGGATCATGATCCGGTTATTATGCAGTTTTACATGAGAAGTGATGAGGGATAATCCATGAGATCCATGGAATTTAAGATGGAAAGGGAAGGATTGCTTAAAGAGGGTGACCGCATTACGGTTACCGAAGGTCTGCTTCCCAGTAATTATTACTATACAATCGATCCGTCTCTGGCTATGTCGGGGAATGTCCCGTTTAACGAGCGACTCTTGGCAAAGGAAGGAACGGTTACGGAAATAATAGAAAATTCAAGAGGATTCTACGTTACAGTAGAGTTCGAAGATTAATTTAAAGGAGCAAAACAACATGAAAGTTATTAGTACAGATAAAGCACCAAAGGCTATAGGACCTTATTCGCAGGCAATTGTTGCCAACGGTTTTTTGTTTGCTTCGGGACAGATTCCGATTATTCCCGAAACAGGAGGCATCGAAAACGGGGATATTAAAGCCCAGGCTGAGCAGGCGATTAAGAATGTGGGCGAGATATTGAAGGCTGCCGGGTGCACCTATGAAGATGTGGTTAAAACGACCTGCTTCTTGGCTGATATGAATGATTTTGCGGATTTTAACGGCGTATATGAAAAGTATTTCGTAGGAAAACCGGCCAGAAGCTGTGTAGCCGTAAAAACACTTCCGAAGAATGTTCTTTGTGAGGTGGAAGTAACTGCTTTGGTAAAATAAATTTTGGGTATAGAAATGAATGTGAGTTCCGAATTAACCAAATTACGAGAAAAAATGACGGAGGTAGGTATCGATGTTTGTCTGATACCTACCTCTGATTGTCATAACAGTGAATATATTGCACCGTATTACAAAGTGCGTGAGCATTTTAGCAATTTTACGGGTTCTGCGGGCACGCTGGTTGTTCTTGATAAAGAAGCGTATCTTTTTACCGACGGCAGATACTTTATACAAGCAGCCAAAGAACTTGAAGGCACCGGAATTACGCTTATGAAGATGGGCGAAAAGGGCGTTCCGACATTAAAATCATTTGTATCGGATATGCTTGATAAAAATATGAAAGTTGGTTTTGACGGAAAGACAATGAGTGCCTCTTTCATTAATGGCTTGTCGGATGCAAATCCTTCATGTTTGGGGCTCCTTGATCCTTCTTTTGAGCCTGCGGAGAATATCTGGACAGACAGACCTGCTTTGGAACATAACAAAGTTTTCATTATGGGCGAAAAACTCGCGGGAGAGAGCGTAAAATCAAAACTGGCAAAGATTCGTGGCGTGATGATTAAGGAAGAATGCGATGTTCATATTACGGCTGCTTTGGATGATATAGCATGGACGGTGAATCTTCGAGGATCGGATATAGCCGATTGCCCGGTATTTTTAAGTTATATGATCATTTCACAAAAAGAAGCCGTACTGTATGCCGATCCGGAAGGACAGCATGAAATAATCGATTATCTGTCAGAAAATGGGATTATCTTAAAAAAATACGCTGATTTTTACGATGATTTGAAGCAAAGAGAAAATAAAGGTACCAAGGAACGGGTATTATTGGACAGTAGCAAGGTCAATTATATGCTTTATAATCTGGCGTCCCAAAGATATGAAATTGTAGATTGCGATAATCCGGCGACAATGCTTAAGTGTATTAAGAATGATATTGAAATTGAAAATATCAAGAAAGCCAATATATATGATGGTGTAGCAATGGTTCGCTTCAATAAATATTTGGATGAGATATTAATAACGGGTGATATCATCAGCGAGATGAGTGTGGCTGATAAGCTGTATGAGTTCCGATTGATGAATGAGGAAATAATAGAGCCTTCTTTTGAAACAATCAGTGCATTCGGAAGTAATGGAGCCATTATTCATTACTCGGCCACCCCTGATACAAATGCACGAATAGAGCCCAAGGACACGTTTTTGATGATGGATTCCGGAGCTCATTATCGTTGCGGGACAACTGACGTGACGAGAACATATTCAATCGGCAATCCGAGCGAAAAATTAAAGCATGATTATACTTTGGTTCTTAAGGCGATGCTGCGTTTGATGAACCATGAATTTTTGTATGGCTGCCGGGGAAACAATCTTGATGTTATAGCTAGGGATGTATTCTGGAAAGAAGGGCTTGATTTTAAGCATGGGACGGGACACGGAATAGGTTATGTTCTTAATGTGCATGAAGATCCTGTCAGAATTTCGTTCAGAATACCTAAAGATTCAAAACCGAGTGTTATTTTTGAGCCCGGAATGCTTTCTTCCGATGAACCCGGCATTTACAGAGAAGGCGAATACGGTATTCGCATTGAAAATGATATTCTTTGCGTAGTAAAGCGCGAAAATGAGAACGGACTTTTTCTCGGTTTTGAACCGATGACCATGGTCCCTATCGATACCAAGGCAATTATCATCGATGAAATGAATGATGATGAATTGAATATGCTTAATAACTATCATCAAACGGTTTTTGAGAGATTATCTCCGTATTTAGAGGGAGAGGAACTGGATTATTTGAAAAAGGTCACTGCACCGCTTAAGAGGAAAGCATGAGTCTAAGATTTTATCTCGGAGGCTCCGGCCACGGAAAAAGCTCACAACTTCATAAGGATATAGTTGCGCTCGCTAAAGAAAATCCGAATACAAACTTTCTGTTTATAGTTCCGGATCAATTTACCATGCAGACACAGTTTGATCTGGTTAAGGCTTCTCCGGGCGGAGGAATCATGAATATTGATGTCCTCAGTATTTCAAGACTTGCCTACAGAGTATTTGAAGAAACAGGATATGGGAAAAAACCTGTCCTTGATGATACGGGAAAGAGTCTTATTTTAAGAAGAATAGCTTCGACGGTAAAGGATGATATGCCTTTCCTCGGAAAGAACATCAATAAAGTCGGATATATTCATGAAATAAAGTCTGTAATCTCGGAATTGAAGCAATATGATATTGATGATGATAAATTGTCTGCACTCATAGACTATTCCGCAAACAAGAATTTATTGTGTTCAAAACTTCAGGATATCAGACTGATTTTTGATGCATTTAATGATTACACCCGTAATGAATACATTACGACTGAGGAGTCTGTGAGCCTTCTTGCGGAGGCAATTTTCCATTCGCGGATAGTAAAAGATGCCTATGTCGTCTTTGACGGCTTCACCGGGTTTACTCCCGTGCAATACCGATTAATAGAGGGTTTGCTGCAATTGACCAAGGAAGTCATCGTTTCACTAACACTTGATATTGACGCAAATCCGTATAAGGAACCCAAGGAACATGAACTCTTTTATTTAACAAAAAAGACACTGTATGATCTACAAAAAATTGCAGCCGGAGTAAATGTTAAAATAGCAGATGATATTCAATTGAAGGAAGCATTCAGATTTGCGAATAATCCAGAACTGCGTCATCTTGAAAAATATCTCTTCAGATTTCCGGCCGATCCCTTTACCGAAAAGAACAGCGTTGACAATATTCAAATTACGGAATGTTATGATATTCCTTCCGAAGTCAGAGATGTGTGCGTAAGAATTAAAAAGCTTGCACTTGACGGTGAATATGAATACAGAGACATGGCAGTATGCTGTGCAAATCTGGAATCATACGCCGATGAGTTTAGAAAAATGGCTTTGATCTATGATCTTCCGATATTTATAGATCAGAATTCAAAGATATTGCTTAATCCCTTTATCGAATATATAAAGAGTGGCTTGAATGTTATTAAAGAGAATTTTTCATATTCAAGCGTATTTCACTTTTTGAGGTGCGGTGTGGCGCCTTTTACGGATGAAGAAACGGACATTTTTGATAATTATGTTCTTTCCTACGGAATCAAGGGTGCAAAGCAATACACTGATATTTTTACGGCCGTAAAGCCAAACAAAAAGGGTGAAAACATTTCTGCCGAAGATGTGGAAATGCTGGCCCAAATAAACAATCTCAGAGAGCGATTCATAAATACAATGCATCCTTTGATGCAAAAAAACGATACTGTGTCGGATTATGTTAAGGCCATTTATGAGTTTATTGATTCGGAGAGTATGGAATCAAAACTCGACGTGTACTCAAAGATGTTTTTAGCCTCGAAAGATGCTAAAAGAGCCGGAGAGTATTCGCAGGTAATGCGGGTGGTCCATGACCTTTTGGATGAATTTTCCAATCTGCTTGGAAATATCAGTATGGGTATTGATGAATTCATAAAAACACTTGAGTCGGGATTTGATGAAATAGATGTCGGAACCATTCCGCTCGGTGTAGATGCTTTGCTGGTGGGAGACATTGAAAGAAGCCGATTGGGACGAATTAAAGTGTTGTTTTTCCTGGGGGTTAACGACGGAAATATTCCCAAAAACAATTCCAAGGGCGGAATTATTAACGATATGGACAGAGAATATCTCAAAAGTTCGGAAATAGCTTTGTCGCCTACACCCCGTGAGCAGATGTATACACAGAGGATGTACCTGTATATGAATCTTACCAAGCCCTCAGATAAACTTTTTATCTCGTATTCGAGGACTTCGCTTGATTTAAAGCCTCTTAATCCCTCGTATCTTATCGGAACGATAAAAAAACTGTTCCCGCAATTGGCGACCGCTTTACCGGAAACTGCACTGAATCCGTATGAAAACATATTGGGACCTACTGATGCGCTAATGCTTTTGTCCGATGGAATCAGGGATTATGCAGGGAAAGTAAGCGGAGGCATTTCGAAGGATGAACTCGGCGCGCTTTACGGTGTTTTATCCAATAATCAATCGAGTGCCGCCATGTCACGAAAAATAGTGGATTCGGCCTTTTTTGAATATAAAGAGGAACCTTTATCGAAAGAACTGTCTTTAAAGCTGTACGGAGAAATTTTGAAAAATTCCGTTACCAGATTAGAAAAATTTGCAATGTGCCAATACAGTCATTTTCTTACGTATGGACTAAAGCTGTCCGAAAGAGAAGAGATGAAATTCGAAAGAAAAGACTTGGGCAATGTTTACCATGATGTGTTGGAGGAATTTTCGAAGGATATTACCAATTCGGGAAGAACACTAGTTGATTTTGATGACGATGAAGCACTGACAATAGTTGATAAGGTTTGCGAGAGCGTTAGCGCTTCTTACGGACGAAATATTCTCTACAGATCGCGTAAGAACGAGTTTATGTTAGGCCGTATCAAGAAAATAATGCATCGTACGGTATGTACTTTACGCGACCAGCTTAAAAAGGGTGCGTTTGTTCCCGCAGGCTTTGAAATTCCTTTTTCCGAGAATTTTAAGCTTGATGATGCGGAGCTTTTTGTGACAGGTCGAATTGACAGAATGGACATAGCCACAACAGATGACACCGTATATGTAAAGATTATCGACTACAAGTCGGGAAAACGGACACTCGAGTTATCGAATCTGTTTGAAGGAATTTCTCTGCAACAACCTTTATATATGGCAGAGGCACTGAAAAAAGTGTCCGAAAAGTACCCCGAACTTATGCCGAAGATGGCGGCCATGCTTTATTACAGAGTGGATGCACCGCTGGTTGAAAAGCAGGGAGCGGAAAGCTTTGATGATGTACGAGAGGAATTCATTAAAGCCAACAGACCGAACGGTCTGATAGTAAATGATGATACGGCAGTTAATATGCTGGATGAAACATTGGCTGAAGGAAGCACAAAATCTATCGCGGTTCCGCTGGAGACCAATAAGGATGGCTCATATTCAAAGGCCAGCCTTAAGAATCTGATTTCGGAGGAAGATTATTCGGTAATCAGCCAATATACCATGAAGAAGATGGCCCGGATGGGGTCTGAAATAATGGCCGGAAATATCAAAATCAATCCGGTAAAGGACGAGAACAACGATGCATGTGCATATTGCCCTTACAGTGCCATATGCAGGTTTGATTTCAAAGATAAAGGGTTTACTACCAGGAAGATTCAAAAAGTCGAAAAGGACGAAGCCATAGAAAGGATGAAGGAATGCCTGTAGAATTCACAAGCGAACAACAACGGGTTATTGACGTTCGAAACAGAAATGTTTTGGTCAGTGCGGCTGCAGGCTCCGGAAAGACGGCTGTCCTGGTCGAGAGAATCATCAGAAGAATTCTTGATGAGCAAGACAGACTGTTAATAGACCGCCTGTTGGTCGTTACCTTTACGGAAAAAGCAGCAAACGAGATGCGGACCCGTATAGGTGATGCTATCGAAGAAGAACTGAATAAAAATCCGGACGATGAGTATCTTCAGATGCAGCAGACGCTTTTGTATAAAGCGCAGATATCTACAATACACAGCTTTTGCCTGAATCTCATACGTAATAATTTCAATAAAATAGGCTTGGATCCTTCATTTCGTGTGGCAGATGAAACCGAACTTAAACTTATGGCAGAAGATGTCCTGGACGCATATTTTGAGGAAATGTATGCATCAAAGGATTCCGAATTCGAAGATGCGGTTACGTTTTTTGATAAAGGCTATTCCGATGAGCAGCTTCGGGAAAATGTAAAGAAGCTTGCATCATTTGCGGATGCATATCCGTGGCCGGCAGATTGGCTTAACGAAGTGGCATCGCTGTATGAGGTGAAAACTGTCGAGGATTTGGAGCAGGGTCCTTTCCTAAAGTATTTGGATGACTATGTAAATACATCTGTCAGTTCCGCAATTAATATGGCGAACAAAGCCCTGATGTTATGTGATGAACCCGATGGACCAAGCGGGTACAGAAAGACTGTTGATGCTGATATTGAGTATTTGGAACAACTCCGGGATGCATCTTCGTATGAAGAAAGAAGATCACTGCTTGCCGGGTCGGGCTTTCCGCGCCTTACGCCCAAGCCGGGTGATGAATGTGCTCCCGAAAAGGCCGAAAAGTTCAAAGCCCTGCGCTCAAAATACAAGGATATGATAACAGGAACAAAATCCGGCAGCATATCGAAGTATTATGTATCTTCGTTGGAAGATGAACTGAATCTCTTGCAGAGAGTATCAGGAAAGATTCGTAAACTTGTCGAAATTACCGTTGAATATATGACGAGGTTTGAAACACTTCGTACCGAAAAAGGAATAATCAGTTTTTCGGATATGGAACATTTTGCCATTAGAATTCTATATGACGAAGAAAATGGAAAACACGTGTTATCGAATGCGGCACGGGAATACACGGATGCTTTTGATGAAATTCTGATGGATGAATATCAGGATTGTAACAAAGTACAGGAACAAATAGTTTATGCCGTGTCGGGTGAAGCGAATGGTCTCTATCATAGATTTATGGTGGGAGATGTGAAGCAATCCATCTATAAATTCAGAATGGCATCACCGGAGTTATTTATTGAAAAAAGCGAATGTTACCCAACTGCTGACTGCTTTGGTCAAGGGACTCCGACGTGTGAGCGTATTGATTTGCACAAAAACTTCAGAAGTCGTGAAAACGTTATAAATACTGTGAATGACTTATTTAGTCAAATCATGAGACGTGAAATCGGAGGCATAGATTACGATAAAGATGCGGCATTGGTGTGCGGTGCCTCCTACCCCGAATATGTTCCTGAAAAAGAAGCCGGTTTGGGAGACGTAACAACCGATTCGGAAACGCTGCTCCTGACATTAGATAACGATAGTGATTTAAAAAGGGGCGAACAGGAAGCCAGGATGATAGCATCGACCATAAAACAACTGATGCTTGGATATAGTGTCACCGACAAGAAGACCGGGCAACTAAGGCCTGTTATGTTCAAGGATATAGTTATTCTGCTTCGCTCAATGACGGATGTGGCCGAGGGAATCAAGAATGTTTTCTACGAAGAAGGCATTCCGTGTTATATGACTTTAAAGAACGGCTTTTATGACGCCAAAGAAGTACAGTGCATGATTGAGTTTTTAAAAGTCATTGATAATCCGTTGCAGGATATTCCGTTGTATGGAGTATTGACGTCGTACTTCGGAGGATTTTCCGAAACGGAAATTGCCGAATTAAGATGCGAATATCCCCGGAAACTCCTCTATGATGAATTGAAGGCTGCGGCGAGCGAAAATGAAAAGGTATCGGCATTTCTTGATATGCTTAATTCTTATCGAAGCATGAGCAAATATACTCCGATTCATGAGCTTATTAATATTATATGCCTTAATTCCGGATATTTGGATTATGTAGGTGCAGGAAGTGGCGGCAGGGTAAAAAGAGCAAATGTCAGGATGCTTATCAATAAAGCGGCGTCATTTGAAAAGACTTCCTTTAAAGGACTGTTTCATTTTGTCAGATATATTAAGCAGCTCAGCGCAATTGATTTGGATGAGGGCGAAGCTGATGTTCTTGATGAAAATGCCGATGTTGTTCGTGTAATGACTATTCATAAGAGTAAAGGATTGGAATTCCCGGTATGTTTTGTTTCGGGTATTCATAAGGAGTTCAATAAGAGAGACCTGACCGACAATCTGGTTCTGGATATGGATTTCGGAATCGGAGCTTTCTTCGTCGATCCGGATAATCAGATCAAGAAAAATACCTTGTTAAGAGACATAGTTGCTTTGAAGTCAAAACGTGAAATGTTAGGCGAAGAACTGAGAGTTTTGTATGTCGCGCTGACTCGGGCGAAAGAAAAACTTATTTTGACAGGTGTGGTAAAAGATTCTTTTGAACTGCCGAAGGACGATTCGCTGTATGATTTATCTTCCGCCAACTCGTATCTTGACATGGCACTTCCTTATCTTCCGAATCCTGTGATAGTGGGAAGCGGAGTGTTTACCGACGAAGCCCTTTACGAAAGTGTTCGAAAAATAGACTTACTTACGGAGTTTCAAGCTCTCGTTGATGACTGCGAATATTCCGAGTTGAGAGCTGAACTTCAAAAGAGATTTGAAAAGAAATATCCTCATCCCGAGTATGAAGGACTGGTACTCAAAACCAGCGTGTCGGAGATAAAGAAAGCATATATGGATACAGACTTTAGCCGGGAAATGTATCCAAATAACACAAATTCGGACGAATTCGCCTCGGAAGGACGTTCCGATTCTTCGCAAGGACAAAGAATAGGTGGCGCGGACAGAGGTTCAGCGTACCATAAAGTGATGGAACTTCTTGATTTTAACAACAAGGATGTTAAATCACAAATTAATAAAATGGTGAACGAGGATTTAATAACACAAGATTGGGCAGATGCTGTTCAAGTATCTAAAATCACTCGATTTTTAGATTCCGAATTGGGTAAACGTATGGCAAACGCGCAGGCTGAGGGACTTTTAAAGAGAGAACAGCCATTTGTGCTGGGAGTAAGTGCCAATCGGATTAACCCTGCTTTTCCGGCAACGGAGACAATCTTGCTTCAGGGAATTATCGATGCATTTTTTATCGAAGACGGTAGAATTGTGCTGATGGATTACAAAACAGACGTTATCGATAGCGGAAGCAAACTTATGCATCGGTACGGAAAGCAACTTGAACTGTATAAGGAAGCATTGGCGAATATTATGGATATGGAAGTCAAAGAATGTATCCTATACTCTTTCCATTTGGAGTCTGAAGTAGTATAATTTGCAAGTCACTAGGGGAGTCGAAAGACTGAGAGTGCCATAGGCAGACCCTTATTACCTGATCCGGATAATGCCGGCGTAGGAAAGGAGATTTATAATGAAGAAAATTGCCACTTCACAGTTGTGCGTGTCCGCAGCGCTTATAGCGCTTGGATTTGTTTGTTCGCTTATTAAAGTGATTGACCTTCCGATGGGAGGAGCGGTAACTTGTTGCAGCATGCTGTTTATTGCTTTGATAGGTTATCTGTACGGGCCGTTACTGGGTATTATCGGTGCCACGGCATACGGAGTATTACAATTCGTAACCAATCCCTATTTTTTGAATATTTTTCAGGTCTTATGTGATTATTTCTTTGCTTTTTCATCTTTAGGCCTTGCGGGATTCTTTTTCAAAAGAAAGCATGGACTTTCGATAGGATATTTGGTCGGTGTTTTCTTCAGGTTTGTTTTCAGTGTTTTGTCGGGAGTGATTTTCTTTGGAGAGTATGCTTCCTCATATAATATGAATGCTTTTTGGTATTCCTTCCTATATAATGGTTCTTATATAGGTTTGGAAGCATTAATAACGATTGTTATAATTAACATTCCTCCGGTTGCAAAAGCAATCGGCAGAGTGAAGAGTGTGGTGTGATATGTCTTTTCGATTATCTGAACTTCTAAAATTTGACGACATTGTGATTCAATGTCATGACAACCCTGATGCGGATGCCATAGCCAGCGGCTATGCCCTTTTGTATTATTTTAATAAGAAGGGAAAGAAGGCGCGTTTTGTTTACGGCGGGAAATTCGAGATTTCAAAATGCAATCTTAAGCTGATGGTTGAAAATCTGGATATTCCGATAGAATTTGTTAAAGAGATAAACAATCCGGAGCTCCTGGTTACGGTTGACTGTCAGTATAAAGAAAGCAATGTTACTTTCTTTGAAGCTAAAAATGTGGCAACCATAGATCATCATCAGGTTTCGGGTACTCTTCCGGAAATTTCCGAAGTCCGTTCCGCATACGGAGCCTGTTCAACTGTCCTTTTTGAAATGATGAAGGTTGAAGGAATAGATATAAACGAAGATGAAAAACTTGCGACAGCTCTTTATTACGGCTTGATGACGGATACCAATCTGTTTACGGAAGTTCACCATCCTGCCGACAAGGACTTAAGAGATTACGCGCAGTTTAGAAATTCGGATATTACGCTGTTTAGAAATTCCAATATTTCGAAGGAAGAACTGGCTATTGCCGGGGATGCGCTTAACAGTGCTTTTTTTGATGAAAAGAACAGATATGCGGTTGTTGAAGCCAAACCTTGTGATCCTAACATTTTGGGCATTATTTCAGATATGCTTTTGGAGGTTGATTCAGTTTCGACATGCCTCGTATACAGCGTATTGCCGTTTGGTGTTAAAACCTCGGTCAGAAGTTGCGTTAAAGGAGTCAGAGCAAGCGAATTGGCCGAATATCTGGCAGAAGGCATAGGCGGAGGCGGCGGTCATTTGATTAAAGCCGGCGGCTTTTTGAAAAAGGATTTGATGGAAGTTAAAGGGATAATTTTTTCTCCCGAAGAAATAAGGCAGTATTTGCTTGATCGCATGGAACTTTATTATGCTTCTTCACGGATTCTTTATGCGGGAGAACATAAAGAGGATGTATCCAAACTGAAGAAGTATGTCAAAAAGGCGCTTAAAGTCGGATTTGTTAAGAGTGAGGACATTGCCCCTGTCGGGACTTTGGTTACAATCAGAACCTTGGAAGGCGATGTGGATGTCACTGTTGATGAAGATACGTACATTGTTCTTGGCATAGAGGGCGAAATCTACCCTATTTCCAGAAAAAAGTTTATGGCCGGATATGTGGTTTCAGAGGAACCCTATGAATTTGTGGGTGAGTATGCTCCGGCAGTGATAAATGTAACTACGGGAGAAAGGCTGGAAATATTGCCTTTTGCACGCAGTTGCGTTTCAAGTCGCGGAAATGAAATATACGCTCGAAGACTTGATGAGAGAGTAAAGGTATTTACTTCATGGGATCCCGATAAATATTATCTGGGGGTTCCGGGAGATTATTTGGCAGTTCGTGTTGACGATCTGTCAGACATATATATAGTAGCTTCTTCAATTTTTGCACAGTCATATGAAGAGGTATAAAAAGAGGAAATATTGTGAAAAAACGTAATTCCCTTTGGGGATATTTGGCACTTTTTCTGGCGGCAACCATATGGGGATCTACATTTGTAGCCCAGGCGGTCGGAATGGATTATATCGAACCGTTTACGTTTTCGGCTGTCAGAAGCATCATCGGCGCGGCATTTTTAGTACCGGTGACAATTATTTGCAGGAAAAGTTCGGTATCGAGAGGCTTTATTCCCACAAATGAAAAAAACGAAGAAATATCGTTTAAAGAATATAACAGGAATTCATTGATTGGCGGAATATGCTGCGGTATAGTTCTTTGCATAGCAGCCAATTTTCAACAGTTCGGAATAGCAGGCTCTACAGTCGGAAAATCCGGTTTCATTACGGCACTTTATGTTGTTTTGGTTCCTGTGTTCGGGCTTATCTTAAAGAAGAAGGCCTCGCCTTTCATTTGGCTGGGGGTTGCTCTCTCTGTCGGAGGCTTGTATCTTCTTTGCATCAATGAAGAAAATTTCAGCATAGGATTTCCGGAAATACAGCTTCTGTTGTGTGCGGTGTTTTTTACTTTCCATATAATGGTAATAGACCATTTTACCTACAAAGCAGATCCTGTTATGCTCAGTTGCGTTCAGTTTTTTGTTAACGCCGTAGTATCTACTATATTGATGTTTGTGTTTGAGACACCGGATATAGCGACCATAAAGCCGGCCATGGGCAGTATTTTATATGCAGCGGTCTTTTCATCGGGTATAGCATATACGCTTCAGATAGTAGGCCAAAAAAGAACGGATCCTACCATAGCGTCACTAATTATGTGCCTGGAATCGGTGGTGGCTGTGCTGTCGGGTTTCCTCTTTCGCGGGGAAATTCTTTCAAATCGTGAAATTATAGGATGTGCGTTAATGTTCGGAGCTATATTGATAGCGCAGATTCCTGCAAATAAACCAAAACTTAAGGAGGACACTTCTAAATGAAAAACAAGAAAGGCGTGATTTTCGCCATTGGAACAGCAATAGTGGTTATTGTTGCAACGATAGTTACAATAATGACGAAGTCAACTGTTTCTGTTGAAGGGTATGAACCTTCGGCGTATGCAACAGTGTGGGCATTGCTTCCCCCTGTAATCGCCATAGGATTGGCACTTATTACCAAGGAAGTTTATTCTTCGCTTTTCCTCGGTATTGTAGCCGGCGCCGTTATCTATGCTAACGGAAATATGGAATTGATGCTGAATACTGCGCTGTTTAATGAAAACGGCGGATTGGTATTCAAATTGGCTAATTCGTGGAATATCGGTATATTAATATTCCTGGTTGTTTTGGGAATATTGGTAGCGCTTATGAATAAGGCCGGAGGCTCACAGGCTTTCGGACAATGGGCATCCACTCACATTAAGACCAGAGTCGGGGCACAGCTTGCTACCGTAGCACTCGGTGTTTTGATTTTCGTAGATGACTATTTTAATTGTCTGACAGTAGGATCTGTTATGAGACCTGTAACCGACAGACATAAAATATCTCGTTCCAAATTGGCATATTTGATTGATGCCACTGCAGCACCGGTATGTATTATTGCACCTGTATCGTCATGGGCTGCAGCAGTTACGTCTTCTGTTCCGGAAGGTTCTGATATTAACGGATTCACAATGTTCCTTCAGACGATTCCGTATAACATGTATGCACTGACTACTATTTTGATGATGATTCTCATTACGGCTACCAAGACAGAGTTCGGCCCCATGAGAACTCATGAAATGAATGCAATTAAAAACAATGATTTATTTACCACCAAAGAGCGTCCTTACGGAAACGACATGGAAGAAGAAAAGAATGCCAAGGGCGGAGTTATTGATTTGGTTTTGCCCGTAATCGTTTTGATTGCCGCATGTGTTATGGGTATGGTATATACCGGCGGATTCTTTAGCGGTGTCAGCTTTATTCAGGCTTTTGCGGATGCCGATGCTTCAGTTGGCCTGGTTGCCGGCAGTATGATTACACTAGTATTTGTATTCTGCATGTACATGATTCGCGGAGTCTTGACTTTCAAGGAGTTTACGGAGTGTATTCCCGAAGGCTTTAAGGCTATGGTTGCTCCCATTTTGATTCTTACATTTGCATGGACACTTTCAGGAATGACCAACCTGCTCGGTGCGGATATTTTCGTTAAGGGTGTGGTTGAATCCTCTGCAGGAGCATTAAAGATGATGCTTCCCGCTATTATCTTTGTGGTAGCTTTGTTCCTGGCATTTTCTACGGGAACCAGCTGGGGAACGTTTTCTATTTTGGTTCCGATCGTATGCAGTGTATTTTCGGATGCTGCTTCATATCAGATGTTGGTTATTTCGATTTCGTCATGCCTTGCAGGTGCTGTATGCGGTGACCACTGTTCACCGATTTCGGATACGACCATTATGGCTTCGGCAGGTGCTCATTCGGATCACGTTAACCACGTATCGACACAGCTTCCGTATGCTTTGACGGCAGCAGCCGTATCATTCGTAGGCTACATAGTTGCAGGTATCCTCGGATATACTACAGAGAGCAACATGGCAATGATTTCGACACCTATTGCACTTGTTCTCATGGTAGCGGTTATTTTTGCATTAAGAAAAAAATTTGGTAAGGCAGAATAAATAATGAATAAAGAGAAGATTAAGCCCAAACTTTTTAGTGTAATGAAAACGTACACTAAAGAGCAGTTCGCAAAGGATATTGTATCCGGAGTGATTGTAGCCATTGTGGCACTTCCCTTATCGATAGCATTAGCCCTGGCTTCGGGAGTTTCTCCCGAACAGGGCTTATATACTGCCATTGTAGCGGGATTTTTAATATCGTTTTTAGGCGGAAGCCGAGTTCAGATTTCGGGCCCGACAGCCGCGTTTGCAACCATTGTTGCCGGAATAGTGGCGACAAAGGGAATGGAAGGATTGGTTTTATCAACCATAATAGCCGGTGTTCTGTTGATAATCATGGGATTTTGCAAACTCGGCAGTTTGATTAAATTCATTCCTTTTACCATCACCACAGGATTTACGGCCGGAATAGCGGTTACCATTTTTCTGGGACAGATAAAGGATTTTCTGGGACTTACTTTCGCCCCGGGGACACCTACCGTCGAGACGCTGGAAAAGGTTAAGGCTATCGGAATGTTTATCGGAACAATTAATCCGATGGCACTGCTTATAGGTGCGGTATCCCTGGTTATATTGATTTTGTGGCCCAGACTGGGAAAAGTCGGTGCGGTTGTACCACCTTCTTTAATAGCGGTTATAGTCGGAATTGTTTTGGTCAAGTTGTTAAAGCTGAACGTTAATACCATAGGTGATTTATATACAATCCAATCAGGATTTCCGAAGTTTTCACTTCCTCACTTTACGTTTGTGGGATTAAAAGGTGCGTTCGCTGATGGAGTAACAATCGCCATATTGGCAGCTATTGAATCCCTCCTTTCATGCGTTGTTTCGGATGGTATGATAGGATCAAAGCACAGATCCAATATGGAACTGATTGCTCAGGGTGTCGGAAATGTAGGTTCGGCTCTCTTCGGAGGAATACCTGCAACGGGAGCTATAGCACGTACTGCTACCAATGTTAAAAACGGCGGCCGTACACCTATTGCGGGAATGGTTCATGCCCTTATGCTGGTATTGGTTATTTTGTTTTTGATGCCTTATGCGGCCTGGATTCCCATGCCTACCATCGCAGCCATTTTGTTTATGGTTGCGTATAATATGTGCGGCGCAAAGACATTTATCCATCTGTGCAAAACAGCACCGAAATCGGATATTATTGTTTTGATACTAACATTTGTTTTGACCGTAGTGTTTGATTTGGTGGTAGCAATAGAAATCGGCATGATAGGAGCCTGCTTCCTGTTTATCAAGCGTATGTCGGAAGAATCCGAAGTCAGAGGATGGAAATACTTTGATGATGAAGATGATCCGGATGCCATAGATTTACGTGTGGTTCCGCAGTTTGTTCGTGTATATGAAATATCCGGCCCCATGTTCTTTGGAATGACGGAGCGTTTGACGGAAATTTCGCTGAAGGATTATACCAAAGTTTTGATAATCAGAATGCGTGGTGTGCCTGCACTTGATGCTTCGGCCATGCATTATCTTGAACTTTTATATGAAAAGTGTCAAAGACACAATGTTACTTTAGTCTTTTCTCATGTAAACGAACAACCGTACAATACAATGATGAAAGACGGTTTCGATGAAAAAATCGGAAAAGACAATTTCTGTGCACATATTGATGACGCTCTTAAACGAGCTAACGAGATTATTAAAGGATAATAGGTGATTATATGCCGGGACCCGGACGCGGACTTGGGCCGAGAGGCTTTTTGACGGATGAAGAAAAACAGAATATGCCTAAGGTTACATGGGCACTTATTAAGAGAATTCTCGGATATTTGAAACCGTACAGCCTTCAGTTTGTATTTGTGTTCATAGCCATTTTGCTGTCGGCCACAGTAGGATTACTGCCCTCAATCATTACGGGACGTATAGTAGATGAAGCGTTGGTTGGCAAGAACATGACGCTTTTGATACAACTCCTTTTGATGGCATTTGGCACCATGATTGTATCTCAGGTTATCGGTGTATTGGAAAACTATATCAATGCCTGGATTTCTCAGAGAATCATTTTTGACATGAAAAACGAGATGTACAATCATCTGCAGCATATGCCGCACAGCTTTTTTACCACGGAAAAGCAGGGGGATATTATCACCAGGATGAATACCGACATTTCGGGAGTCAGCACGGTCATTTCCGGAACGCTTTCAAGCATAGTAAGCAATATTGCGACTGTAGTAACCACGATGATAGCGTTGTTCAGTATGAGCTGGAAATTGGCCTTGGTGGGAATAGTTGTTATACCGTTGCTTATTTTGCCCACTAAATCGGTCGGCAAGACCAGATGGAAGCTTTTGACCGATTCACAGAATAAAAATGATGAAATGAACCAGCTCATTAACGAGACATTGTCAGTATCGGGATCGATGTTGGTTAAGCTCTTTACCCGCGAAGAAAAGGAGTATAAGCAGTTCGTTAAGGTTAACGAAGAAGTAACTCAATTATCCTTAAAGGAACAGCGCTCGGGACAATGGTTCAGAGTCCTGATGGGCATGTTTACCCAGGTCGGACCGTTACTCATTTATTTTGCCGGCGGATATTTGATTATTTCAAATTTGGATTCAGCGTTAACGGTCGGTACCATTACGGCTACGGTTGCTTTGATAAACCGATTGTATCGGCCGGTACAATCTTTGCTTGATATCGGTGTGGACTTTACCAGATCATTGGCTTTGTTCACTCGTATTTTTGATTATTTTGATAAAGAAAATACTATTGTATCGCCTCCGGACGGAGAAAGACCGCCCATAAAGGATTTGGATATAGTATTTTCACATGTCGCATTTTCGTACAATCCGGAAGTCCCGATTCTTACGGATGTGGATTTCCGTGTTCCGAACGGACAGATGTATGCCATCGTTGGTCCTTCGGGTTCGGGAAAGTCGACATTGGTCAATCTGATACCCAGACTGTATGATGTAACGGCCGGCTCTGTCAGCATAGCAGGTGAAGATGTCAGAGCTTTTGACCTCGATTATCTTCGCTCTTTGGTGGGAGTAGTAACGCAGGAAACGTATCTTTTTAACGGTACCATTCGCGAAAATCTTCTGTATGCCAAAGATGATGCCACACAGGAAGAACTCGAAAATGCATGCCGCATAGCAAATGTTCATGACCTCATTATGTCATGGCCGGACGGATACGATACCGTAGTCGGTAACAGAGGATTGAAGTTATCGGGCGGAGAAAAACAGAGAATTTCGATAGCACGTGTTATCCTAAAGAATCCCGCAATTCTTATCTTGGATGAAGCTACTTCGGCTCTGGATTCTATTTCGGAGAATTCCATTCAGGATGCTCTGGATGTAATGATGAAAGGTCGTACCAGCATAGTAATAGCGCACAGATTAACGACCATATTAAAGGCAGATTGTATAATGGTAGTTAAAGACGGTGTTATCAAAGAACGCGGTACGCATGAAGAACTCCTTGAACTAAACGGAGTTTACAAGGAACTGTATGAAACACAGTTTAGGACGGTTCTGGAAATTGAAGGGATAAAAAAGTCGGATGATTAATACCACCTTATGCTATATAGAGCATGACGGAAAGTATCTGTTGCTGCATAGAGATAAAAAAGAGAATGATTTGAATGAAGGCAAGTGGATCGGGGTAGGAGGAAAATTCCTGCCGGGAGAAAGCCCCGACGAATGCCTGGTTCGTGAAGTCAAAGAAGAAACCGGACTGATTTTGACGGAATATATACCGGTCGGTGTAGTTAAGTTCATATCGGATACCTGGGAAGACGAAGACATGTATTTGTATAAGGGAACCGATTTTGAGGGAACGCTTACTCCGAATTGTCCGGAAGGAACTTTGCGCTGGGTTGATAAGGACAAGGTTCTTTCAATGCCGACATGGGAAGGAGACAAATATTTCCTGAAACCATTGTTGGAAGGTCGAACCAATCTCAATATTACCGTATCATACAAAGGAGACATTCTGGCTTCTGTAAGTGATGATTCGACAGATGTAAAAGTATTACAGTCTGATATTTTGGGAGTAAAACACGGATTTTCGACCAGGATGGGAGGAATCAGTGAAGGTATTTTTGCATCCCTGAATTTGGGGATGAACAGGGGAGATATCGAAAGCCGCGTTAAGGAAAACTACAGACGCTTTTTCAAAGCATGTGGGATTCCGGGAATGAAGTTTGTGTGCGGTAAGCAGGTTCACGGGGTGTATGTTCACGAGGCTCGTTCTACTGACGCAGCCGGCCCGTACGGATACGAAGAACTGATGGAAGCGGACGGATATGTGACTGCGGAAAAGAATTTGCCGTTGGTGGTTTTTACTGCCGATTGCGTACCTGTTCTTATATCAGATGTGAAAGCCGGCGTTGTCGGTGCTATCCATTCGGGATGGAGGAGTACCGTTTCCGATATTGAGGGTGAAGCCATAAAAAAGATGCTTTTGCTCGGAGCAAGTATTGATAATATTAAGGTGGCGGTAGGCCCTGCAATCTGCAGATGTTGCTTTGAAGTGGGAAAAGAAGTGAGTGACGCAGCGACCGCTTTAATCGGTTCGAGAATCGAAGGATTGTATTCGGAAAAAGAAAACGGCAAATTTATGCTGGATTTACGAGCAGTTATCAAAGAACGATTGTTGATGCTGGGAGTACTCCCGGAAAACATAGATTTTGTAGGAGAATGCACCATGTGCCATCCCGGCACATATTATTCGCACAGATATTCCAATGGTGAGAGAGGGTCTTTGGCTGCGGTAATAAGTCTTTGATTTCGGAAGGAGCTATATATGGGAGTTGAAATCGAGAGAAAGTTTTTAATAAAGGATATGCCGAATTTATCATTGTATGATTCGAAGAAACTGGTGCAGGGATACCTTTGTACCAATCCTACGGTGCGTGTTCGAAAAGAGGATGATGAGTATTATCTGACGTACAAAGGAAAAGGGTTCATATCCAAGGAAGAGTACAATTTGCCGCTTACGAAAGAAGCGTTTGAACAGTTGATTGTCAAGGCAGAGGGAAATATTATTTCGAAAACAAGATACCTGGTTCCGCTGGGAAAGAACGCCAAGGGAAATGAACTGGTTGCTGAGGTGGATGTTTTTGAAGCGCCGTTTGCTCCGCTTGTTTTTTTGGAAGTGGAATTCCAAAGCGTGGAGGAGGCTGATGATTTCGCTATTCCCGAATGGTTTGGTGATGATGTGACCGATAAGCCGGAATATTATAATTCGAATATGGCGATGAGAAATATATAGGACTTTGAGAATGAGCCGGAGGAAGGTTTTCCTTCGGCTTTGTTTCTGATTTTAAAAAAATTAAAAAAATTGTTGACACGAAACTGTTTTAAGTGTATATATAACACATGAACAGTTAAACGCCTTCGTATTTACCGGTTAGTACGAGACGATTAAGATGAGGTAACAAAATGAAAATATCACAGACATCGGGAGTGCCGATTTACCAGCAGATAGCGGATAACTTCAGAGCGGATATTTTGGAAGGACGGTTCAAGGAAAATGAATATCTTCCATCCATACGCGGTTTGGCAAAGGATTTGAAGATTAGCGTTATCACGACCATGAAGGCTTATGAAACACTGGAAAGTGAAGGCCTGGTAACGGCGGTTCAAGGAAAAGGCTACTGCGTAAATGCTCAGGATTCGAATATGCTGAAAGAACAACATATGCGTAAAGTTGAGGAAGCGTTGCTTGAGGCAATTTCTTCTTCACGAATAGCAGGGCTGTCTCAAGATGAACTTATTGAGACGCTAAAAATGCTTATAAGTCTGGAAAATTAATTTTTGTAAAACGATAAGTAGAAGGAGATAATGAAAAAATGGAATTTTCAAGTGTAATTTCAGGAGAGAACATAGTAAAGAAGTACAAAGGCTTTGAACTTAATATCCCCAAGTTCGAAATACCCAAGGGATTTGCCACAGCCTTTATCGGTGAAAACGGTGCCGGTAAAACAACGTTTATAGATATTCTGGCGGGCATTCAGCTGGATTATAAAGGTTCGCTTAAGTATTTTGAAAAATACGATGCCGATGACAGAGAGAAAAATCCCGACGTAAAGAATAAAATCGGGTATACAGGAACCGGTAATTACTATCTGCCCATGTGGACACTTCGCCAGGCCAAGGAAATACAGGAGCTGCTTTTCCCTGATTTTGATTCTGATAAATATGATGATATTTGCAAAAAACTCGCAATTACGAATGAAAACGGATCAAATACAAACAAGAAAGTCAGCGAACTTTCCGACGGAAACAGAACAAAGCTCATGCTAGCCGGTGTTTTGTCAAGAGATACCGATTTGCTTGTTTTGGATGAACCGGCCTCTCCTCTTGATCCGCTGATGAGAGATAAGCTTTGTGAAATGATGAGAGAATATCTGAATATAGAAGAAGGCGAAAAATCCATTATTTTCTCAACACACAATATTGCTGATATGGAAGCTGTTACGGACTACGCTATCATAGTTGAAAACGGAACTATAGTCGAAGCAGGCTTCGTTGAAGATTTGAAAGAAAAGTACGTTTTGGTGCACGGCGAAAAGAAGGATGTCGATGCGGCCAAGGAAATTTTATATTCTATCAGTATCAATAACTTTGGATTTGAAGGCGTCTGCCTTGCGGAAAAAATGGATCAGCTCGCAGGATTGGATGTGGAATGTGAAACTCCCAGCCTTTCTCAGATTTGCGTAGCAGTAATGAAGAACAATTCTAAGTTGTTCTAATCGGAGGATGAGATGAACAGAATTGCGAAATTATACAGAGTTTCATATCCGAAAATATATACGTTGATGTTTAATGTGTTGGTCCCGATAATTGTTTTGGGAATCGTGCTGGCTGCTTTTTCGCTTTTTGGTTCGACAATAGCATTGTCAATAGCAGGAGCACTGATTCCGCTTACGGATGCAATCGGTGATTATTTTTCATTCAACGGAATACTGAAAAAGAATTACATTTTCGGCGTATATATGTCATCGCTTTCAGGACGTCGAACATTAAAGGAACAAATGGTTCTTGATCAGGTAATAAGATTCCTAAAGCTGACATTGATGTTTCTTTTAACGGGAGTAATCGGCATGATTTGCGGCGAAATGCCCGGATATTTGGATTCGCCTGCAACACTTATGTCGGTAATGCTCGTAATGGGATTCGCCTGTTATATAGTGAATTCGTTTTTGCTGAGTCTTTTGCGTATCATAGACTTTTTCATGCTCTACTGCATCATATCGAGCGTGGGAGGCATGATAGCCGGAATAAGTCTGGCACTTTTGATAGGACAGGATTTTGTAAAGACGGTTCCTGTTTGGGCATTTGGTGTTCTGACTGTAGTAGCTTTGATAGCAACATTTTCGATTGTGTCACATGTTATGCACAAATTTGATAAGAGCTTTAAAAGCCCCGCTTTTATACGTGATTTTGAAAGCGTCGAGAATGTTGAATATTTTCGGAGCGGACAGAAAAAATCCGAGTCAACCGGAAAGATGCTCTTTACCGAAGACGGTAAAAAGAAGTTTTGGATATTCCTGGCTATAGCTTACGGAGTCTCTTATATACTGGGACTTTTGGTGATATATGCTCACAAGACACAGGTTGATGCTTCAATCCTGATTCTGGCACAGATGGCCATGCCTATGTGCGGAGTGCTTTTAGGGAAACTTGTTGTCGACAAGAACGTGAAATATCCCAAGGCTCCGATGTTTATTGCGCTCGGCACGGGAATGCTTAATCTGATAATCGGTGTTTATTCGATCTTCGGAAATGTGGGAGGAACTGTTCTTGGACAGGCGTCGCTGACGACAGCTTATTTTGTGAATGTATTTGTTACCGTATTGGGAAGCGTAGCATTGATTATTTCACTGTTAACAGCCAAGTCGGGATATAGACGAAACTTGGGAATGCATAATCCGAAAGTTTTGAAATCACTGCTTTTTGTTTTGCTGTATGTGGTTGCATTCCTGTTGAGGTTTGTTGTTCTCATAATCGTTTCGGGCATTCAAACAAACGAAGTGTTTGCAGGCCTCAGTGCATTTTTCTCTTTGTTTACCGAAGGAGCGTTATGGCTAAACCTGCTTATCGTTTTGGTTCAGGCAGTAATAATGTATATTCCGTACCTCGGAGAAGAATACGGATGGAGATATTACCTTCAGCCGGTTCTGCACAATAAGTTTGGTACGGTTTGGGGAACTTTGATTTTGGGATGTGCCTGGGCTGTATGGCATGTGTTTGTAGATTTCTTCTATTACGCACCGGATTCGGGACTTCAGATGTTTGCCAGCCAGTTCGTTACATGTACTGCTATCGGAATTTTCCTGGCATATGCATATATGAAAACAAAGAATATTTGGATGGCTGCGCTTATTCATTATTTGAATAACAATATGGCGGTACTTTTTGCGGGCGGACAATCAAATGATGCCCTGCAGAATGCTCTTCTTACTTGGAAGGATGTGGGTATACAGATAATCGGTATGCTGCCGTTTTTAGTATTTATAGTATTTTTGATTATTAATGCCAAAAAAGATAAGAATTTGTCGAAAGATTTGGTAAAGGTGGGAGAATAAAATGATTAAAGAATTGAAAAAAGCGTTTCAACTGGTACAATACGGTGTTTCGGTAAAACAGCAGATAGCTTTTTGTGTTGTGTTTATGCTGATAGGTGTGATATGTGAAGTGTTCGGCAGAGGAACTACACTGATAGGCGGATTCTATTTAGTGCTTTCGACGATGTTCCTGGGACAGCTGATTATTTCGGTAGATTCCTCTACTTTGGTTCAGTCGTCTCCTTACAAGAGAAAAATCCAGCTGTACTTTCCTTATATGGCGATGGCCCCTTGGATGCTGGTCGTAATGACCATAGTGGTATTCATTCATTGGAATTATGCAAAGAACGGTGACCCTTCAGTTTATGCCGCACAAAGTTCGGTATTGTTGCAAATAGGAAGTATCCTGTTCCTGACAATGATTTATATGGGAGTTTGCTACAAATTATTCATTCCCGCTACGATAGGACTTATCGTTGTTATGTTTCCGCTGACAATGCTTATGTCAAATCCGGGCTTCGGATTTAATAAGTTTGCGGGAGAGAGTTTTTCCCGCTCTGTAATTTTGTGTTATGTACTTTTGATTGTAGGATTCGTTATTTCGTTCTTTGTCAATAAGGCTCTTTACAAGAGAAAATTCTCTCCCATGGCCTTCGGAAGAGCATTGAAGAATGTAAAGTAGGGACGGTCCTTATTCCACAAGGATATGTACTTTCGCAACTGAATATGTGATATTTTGAAGCATAAATCCACGGCGTTTGCCGTGGATTTTGTATTGGAAACTAAGTTTTCCTCTTGCTTGATACAAGTAAATCATGTGCGGTTGCCGGGGCAACGGCTTGCCACATTTTGTGCGGTGCGTAGTACCGTTGACAGGGCAATCCGACACATGATTATTATCAGCCAAGCAGGGGATAAACAAGCAGGGGATAAACAAGCAGAGGATAAATATGCTGGGGAGTAGAGTGCGGGGCCCGGGAGAGAGTGAATCAAGGAAGCTTCCTGGGCCCCGGGGAAGAGGAAGTAGGAATCAAGATAAGGCAAAGATTTTTCATCGATATAGGGGAAAGTGGAAATATTGGTGAAAAAATTTCCGGGGTTGCGTTTTGGATAAAAACATGTGATTCTAGAATGGTGTAAAAACGTAATACCAAAGGAATGAAAGAGTGAAAAGAAGAGTTATTAATCGAATTGGTTATCTGGTGGCCGGAGTTTTGCTGGCTGCATCAATAATTGGAAATTCTGCCGTAAAGACTTTTTCCGATGAAATAGTTCAAACAACATCCATATATACCTATGATGATTTGTGCGGAGACATCGGGACTCTTGCGGTTTCTTATCCGGAGAATATTGTGTGGAAGAGCATCGGTACTACTTTGGAAGGTCGAATGATACCGATGGTAATACTGGGAAATAAGGACAAAGCAAAACACTTTGTTTTTGTGCAATCCACTTTACACGCCAGAGAGTATATGGGCTCGCAGATGCTCATGAAGATGGTTGAATATTATGCTATGAACCCGTCTCTTTTGCGCGATACATGCTTTTATATTGTACCCATGGCCAATCCTGATGGGGTATGCATAGTTCAAACCGGTGCTGCCTCATGCACGAATACCGATTATATTCAGTTCGTAAACGGACAGGGACATACCTCCCAATGGAAGGCGAATGCCAGAGGAGTAGATTTGAACCGAAATTGGAATGCCTGTTGGGAATACGTAGATCTGCGCGGATATACGGCTCCTTCCTATGAATTCTGGAAAGGGTATGCTCCGGAGACAGAACCGGAGGTCCTGGCAATGAAACAGGCATCGACGGAGAAAAACTTCGAACTGTTTTTGAATATACACCAACAGGGTAATATTATTTATTGTGGAAGTGATCTGGCTGCTCCGGAGATTAATGCAGCGAGCAATGACTGGGCAGGCATGATGAAGCAGATAAATGGATACAGAATTTGCGGAACGGGAAATAACGGGAAACTTTCATACGGTACTTTCGCCGATTATGTATGCCAGTCGCTTGGAAAGCCTTCGGTTACTTTAGAAGTGGGTAGCGGACTTCCGCCGAAAGCGCAAGGGCAGTTCAACAAGTATTACCAGAAAAATTATCGAATTTTTGAGATGATAGCGAATAATCTTTCGAAGTAGGGACGGTCCTTATTCCACAAGGATATGTACTTTCGCAACTGAACATTTGATATTTTGGGTAGTGTATCCTTTTGGGGCTACTGATTCGTATATAAGGTTAACAGCAACAGATAAGGAGGTATACAGTATGACAGATATGAATAATTTGACAGATAGAGATTTACAGGACGTTTCAGGTGGAAGCGGAGAAGCCGAAAGAAAAGAGGTTTTCGATTTTCTTGAAAAGGCTCATGCGGAAGGTTTGATAAGCAATGATAAATATGCCAAAATGATTAAATACTATTTGGATATAATGCAGCAAGAGGGGGAGGTTCCCGTGCTTGTTGAAAAAGCAAAAACTGCCGGAATAATTACTTTCTATGAATACAGAGATCTATTGGATTATTACTTTAAAGATTAAGCGCAGTTTAATAGGATTACGTGATAATTTAGTTAGCAAAAAGCCACGGTAACGTGGCTTTTTGTATTGGGCACAAGATTAGCTTGTAATCAAGTAACGGAAAGAAAAGAAACATTAAAGCCACATCATTGCGATGTGGTTTTTCTTGTGCCGTTGCTTCATTTCCGATTTGAACCATTGATATGTCAATGCCTTCTTTAAGCATTTTTTCCAACGACTCTTTGGTAAAGGAGTATAAAGCATCGCTTTTTTCTTCAAGGCTCATTCCAACCCAAGATTTCGGTTCGAACTGCTTGCTTGGATCAGCCCAGAAGTCGGAATAATGAAAGTCTACGCAAACACTCATCCCGTATTTAGAAGCGCGTTTTCCGAGTTCAATGGCGGTGTTGACATCGCAGTTACCGCCTCCGTAGCCGTTGCCATCTAATATGCATGCGAGTAACATAGGGATGATTGTTGATTGTATTTTTTTCATAGTCCTTTTAGCATATCACGATATTATGTATAATCATATTTATGAAAAAAGAACAGATAATTAAGACAAATGTAATGCGAATACTTGAGCAAAAGAAAATACCGTACAAAGCCTATACTTATGAAGGAGACGGCACGTTGACGGGGGTGGAGGTTGCCGCCCT
>JAZUFW010000043.1:0-83500 GCA_045640905.1 Lachnospiraceae bacterium | reverse complement strand
GTATACAAGTGGCAAAGAGGCGATAGCCTCCCGGAGGTTGAAAACCTGTTGGCGCTAAGCAGACTGTTTGAGACACCAATCGAGAATATCCTAAGGGAAAGAGGAGAAGAGGGCTGTGAGCCCTCTTCTTACGTTATTAAGGTATATATTTAGATTAATGGGGGATAAGAATGACAAATAATATAGAAACTAAAGCACTTCGTTATATAGTTCCGTTTAAGTATACTGTTCCTTATGATGAAGCAGTAGCTCTTTTAGATAATGAGACATGCGAAGGAATAAGCTATGAAAGGGAATGGAATCAAGATAACAGATGATAATGATAGCGCTAAAGTTCCGATAAATGCACTTAAAGAAAAATAATTGATAATGATAATATAATAGAAACATATTATTATGTTCCGTTTAATATGGGAATATGGATAGCAGAGAAACTATCATTTCTTAACGTATCTTTTTATCCTGAAAGAAAAAAACCAAGTAACAAGATTGCGAAACTACTTAAAGGTATAGATACTACCCAAATAAGTAATGATAAAAATATATACTCAATTGTATGTGGTGATGATACGACGGAATATCCTAAGTATATTCCGGATAAGCCAATAATGTTTAGCTATATATGTTTATCTGATGATAATGGAATGTCTGATCAGCAAATCAACGAAAAATTGTTTTATTTTGGAAAAAGATATAAGTCTTCTTATAAGGTGCCGGATAATATTGAAAGCGTGATATATAGACCATTTTCAAATGTTTTTTGGTTTGCAGGACAGGAAGGTTGCTCATGTATAGCAAATCCAACAAAGGACAGCAAGCAATTTTTAAATAGTGGTATGGTAAGTAAAGCCAAGACGGACTATTTTACCGTAGTTATGGGAATAATGTTATGATTAGCATATTAGCTATCATATATGCAATCAAAGCGATTAAGGGGACAGGGAAAGGCAAGAAAAGATGATTACTTTAGCATTGGACGAATTTGGTGATTTTGAAAATCGAAAACCTGAGGAAAATAAGCCTATAGGCGTTGCCGGAATTATCTATGATGATAATGGTAACAAAGAAGATACATTGCTTGAAAGAAAAAGAATAAAAGCATATTATTCCGCTTGCATTGCTGAAGTTAGAGGAAACAGAAGGAGTGAGGACATAGTGTATCCGGATGCTCTTCATGCGAATCGGGATAACCAGAGAAATAGTGAAGTGATAGGGCCGACGAAACGCAAGGTCAATGCGTCGCTTCACGAGTTCTTGAATAATGGAACATTTGATGGTAAGGAGCTACTTGGAAAAAACTTTGCCAGAACCGGCAAGTATTATCTTTTTTTAATTCTTAAAAGTACATCCGGAATGAAAACATTACTTAATGAGCACACCAATTTCTTGGTAAATGATGAAAAGGGTAGCAATTTGTATTTTCACATGGCTACGGAAGTTGTTAACAGAATGCTTTTTCATAATCCGGTAATAGACAATGTAAGAGAAATATCCGTAAACATTGCAACCAGACGCACCGATGATTTACAGGCGAATAGTGTCGAATCGGCAGAATATATTCAATTAGGATATATACCGCAACCCAGTGCAAATAATAATACTGTGAATTTTAGAGTCGCAAATGCAGATATATACAGATCTGTTATATCAAGAGAAATGCTTGAAATGGGGAAAACCTATTTATCAATTGACGATTTTCTTGTAACGTCTATCAGCTATAACAAGAATAAGCACAATATGGAATTCTTATATCTTGCTGATTCAATTTGCACATTTTTGAGTCATATAAAAGGAGAGAATGCCGAAGAATGGCTACCAAAGATAGTTACAAAAGCGGCTACTATAAGTAACAAAGATAATAATTTGATATTCGGATATGATGAGATTGATATGCTTTTTAGAAAAGCGTGGAGAGTGTATGAAGAAGGAAATAATTACGAAGCGCTTAGATTATGCTATTCAGCCAAATTAAAGAAAGGCGCATTCGCTCAATACTATTATGACAGATGGTTCAAGCTTCTTATTGATAAGATTATTTCGGAATCAAGTGAAAGGAATTTTATTGATGCCGTAAATAGACTTCACGGCACCATTATGACCAATACGTATGAACAGGACAGTACTGTTTTTATTTTAGAGGCATTGGAGAAGAAGGTTCCGGCTATTACAGATAAGTTAGATGATGCTGAAGCAAGGTCGATTTTGTACAAGCTTTATGATAGCGGCGTGAGTGCTTATTGCCATATCGGGGACAGTAAGCATGCACTGAGTTACTATAATAAAAGTAAAAAATATGCGAATCGCGTCAGCGTTGAAGATTATTTAGTGACATTAAATAGAATGTCAGAGACATTAATCGATTGTTTTGAGTGGCAAAAAGCCATGAAGATAGCCGATGAATCAATTAAGTATCAGGAACAGCTTCTAGTTATGCGTAATGCACTTCCAATATATGCTGTTGAGAACCAATCAAGTTCTGTGGGCTTGTCCAAAGCGTATAGTCAGAAAGGTCAGGTATGTGCTTTCTTGCGCAAACCGGATGCTGCTACATGGTTTAAGAAAGCACTCGATGGAATGGAAAAGCAATCTGCTGATTATAAAATTACTCAGTCGTATCTATTACATTATTATCTTGATAATGGGATGGTTGAGGAATATAAGGAGGAATCGGCAGATTACTTCGGTAATGAAACGAGTCCTGCAAAACAGATGGATTATATATTGACGGAAGGATTCCAGGTTACGCCGATAATAAACTATAAGTATGCGTTATATGTTTTTGTAAGAGGATTATGGGTGACAAAACCGGGAAATATATCGGAATCACTACGTAAGAAATTGTATGCACTTAATGCTACTGTTAAGAAGACAGAAAAGAAAGTAAAGGGTGCAAAGAATGTATCACTTGATTGTATATCCGGACATCCGTTGGAATTGATATATAAGTATATATATTTATTGGCATATGAAAATGGTGATACAGAGTGTTTAGAGGGGATTAATGAAGCACTGCATACCTGTTTGGGATATAGAAGTGATACCCTTGATTCGATTATAGAGTTTGGCGATATTCAAATAGCTAAAGAAACGGGTAATTCCGAAAAAGCCGATGGCATGGCAAGTGTGCTGTTGACAGGGATGATAAATAGGTATGAGAGTTTACGCAGTCTTAAATCTTCCGATGCTGATACAAATTTCGTGGAATTAGAGAAACTATTTACCTTTATGTTTAACTAAATATTTTAGAGATACCAATTTAAGGACTGTTTTTTTAACAGTCCTTTTTTAAACTGTTGGTATATTTTTGTTTATAATCGGCAAGGATAGAATAGGTATATACTTTTCAAACAATTTTGATTAGTGAATCCAATAGTAGAAATATAGTATTACGAACTGTGCAAAAGTTTTTGAATATTTGGAATAACCGGCTAAGGATGCTTCGTTTGTTTGACAACGTAGATGGTCAAGAATATAATATAATCAACTATTTAAGTGAGTTATAGATACTTAATAGGACTACACCCTTACTTGGTGAGGGTCTAAAACTTTCTTGCTGCGACATTACAGCTGCGGGGTTGGACTACACCCTTACAAATTGGTGAGGGTCTAAAACCTCATCTAGTTCTTCACCAAATGAAAGTATTGAGGACTACACCCTTATAGATTTGTGAGGGTCTAAAACCTGTGGATGTTTTTGTATCCAATACTGCTTTGGGACTACACCCTTATAGATTGGTGAGGGTCTAAAACATTTTTATGTCATTATCATTTGCAAGTAGGACTACACCCTTACAGATTGGTGAGGGTCTAAAACCTCATCTAGTTCTTCACCAAATGAAAGTATTGAGGACTACACCCTTACAGATTGGTGAGGGTCCAAAACTTGTGATTGTTTCGATGATTTTTCCATTGGGATTACGCATTTGCGGATTTTGCAAAATGGAAGAAGACGCCATGAGGTAGATCTGTATGACACAATATCTTCGATAGGTATGAAATAAGCTTTGTGCAAATGCACGAAGCTTATTATTTTGCGTGAAATTACCGGAGAATAAATAATTAGCGGAAAGGATTTTTATGGCAAAACAGGAACTTATTGAAGTTGGATATTATTTGGGCAAGACGCCCCGGGAGAGGATTGATTACTTTATTGATAACTATTCGAGAATGGAAGAGATACTGGAAGCTTACAGATGCAATCTGGAATCCGACATTGCCATCATACGAATGAACGAGAGACGAAAGAATAATGAAACTGATATGTGCGTCATGTCGAGCAATCCTTTCGGCGATGTAACTTCCGCAATGGCGATGGAGAACGATATTATTTCTCATGCCATGGAAAAAGGATATATAGATCCGGGGTTCATTAAAAGCAAGTACGATACATATCTGGTGAATCAGGCTCTTATTGAGTGGCAGACGATTAAGCGGGAGTTTCAACGCGTGCAGTCGATGATGATACTTGGGTAATGAATCATATTCAGATGAAGAAGTAAAGGACTATGCTGAATCTGGAATAGATTATTATCCGGATGGTGAGATTGAAATGCCTAGTGGAATCGAACTGGGATGGGATGCAATATACAATGTCCGAACTGATGACTATGAAAAATATCCTATTTACAGTTTGAAAAGTTCATTAGATGCTTTTGGTATTGATGATGTAGTAGAACATGTGAATGAATGCTGGGAGTTTGAACGAATAGATTATTATGAAGTTTTGGGTGTTGATGCAGAAGGAATCACTACAGTTCTAGTTGATATTGATGTGGTCTAATATAAGTTATGGCGAGTCATGGGGAATTTCTTCGTGACTCGCTTTTTGTATACCATTGGTTGATATGTTTTCGTGATTGGGTTTGATAATCTATGAATCAAAGGAGATATGGGGATATTAAAAAAGCTGAACGAGGTATTATTTTTATTGATGAGATAGATAAAATTGCAAATCCAAAAACCGAGAATATGTCTATCACCAGAGATGTTTCGGGACTAGGGGTACAACAATCATTGCTTAAAATGATAGAGGGTGCAGATGTTTCTGTGCCCATGGATGGACCAAGAAAGAATCCATATGGTAATAATAAGACAATCAATACATCAAATATATTATTCATTTGTGGTGGTGCTTAGGGAAATAGCACACATAGCTATGAAAAAAAAGACTGGAGCAAGGGGACTTCAAGCAATAGTGGAAGATATTATGCTTGATGTTATGTATGAAAGACCATGTGTCGAGGATGGAATAAGTAAGGTGATAATAACAAAGAACACGGTTTATACAAAAGAAGCATGGTTAGTGGAAGCGGCCTAAGATTGATTGAATATGGAGGTTTGTATATGAGTGATTTTTTATGGTATCCCTCAGTAGAGGTTGAAAGTAGTAGTGGAGTTCGAGAAATCGGACTCTATACACACAATTTAATGAAAAGGAATATTTATATTTTAGGAGAAATCAACTCTATTTCAGCAAATAATATTATGACTCAGTTACTTTATTTAAAATCTGTAAGTAATGATCCTATAAATATATTTATTAACAGTGGGGGCGGAGAAGTTCAAGCTGGTTTAATGATATATGATCTGATAACTACCTTAAAGATAGAAATAAATATGTATTGCACAGGTATTGCTGCCAGCATGGCTGCAATAATTTTTTCTTCAGCTAAAAAAGGTCACAGATTTATACTACCTCATTCAAAGACAATGATACATGAACCACTTATAGCAGGGGGTGTTGGTGGGTCGGCATCTTCCATTCATGATATTTCTGAATCAATCCTCGAGACGAGAAAAATATGTAATGAATTATTAGCTAGGCATACAGGTAAAACATTGGAGGAAATTAATAGCATAACTATGCATGATCACTATATGAATGCTCAGGAAAGCGTGGCATTTGGATTATGTGATCATATATGTTTTGAATTACCATAAGGAGGCTTAATGGATAAAAATGTGATGATTATAGCTGAGGGACATGAATATAGTCTGGATTGTTTTTCAACAAAACTAAATAATAATGTGATTGTTGTAGGTGGAAGCGGTGCAGGAAAAACGACCTCTGTAGTAGAACCCAATATTGTACAAGCGACCGGAAGTTATATAGTTACCGATCCAAAAGGGAATTTATATAGAAAATTAGGCCCATTCCTAAGAGAAAATGGATATAAAGTAATGAGTTTAGATTTAACTAATCCAAATGGTAAAGTGCGTTACAACTTCTTTGACTACATAAAGTCTGAACATGATGTTATAAAAATAGCACATATTTTGATGAGCGGAGCAGGAAGTAAATCTTTTTCTGGAGACAATGCTTTCTTTTATCAAACGGCAGAATTAATGGTGGCTAGTGCTATATCAATGATAAAGTATGGAGAATGTTATGACGGAAAAGAGATGGAACTTAAAACACTTGAAAAAATACTTACATATTGCACTAATACCTTAAGGAGAGGAACTTCAGAGTCTGAATATGAAGAGAATGATATTTGGTCTGATCTATCTAGGAGGCTTAAATGCACTATTGGTAAGCTTCCTGACGATACAGCTTCATCTGTTTCCGCAACAATTGGTTCTGTTTTGGGTAAATTAAATACTTCGGGTGTTGAGGCAATGATGACGGCAAAATGGAATAAATTGGATTTAGAGAGTATAGGCAATCAAAAGACTGCTCTGTTTGTTAGAGTAAGTGACACTGATCGCTCCATGGATATAATGGCCAACATATTTTTTACTCAAGCGATAGGGTGCTTGTGTAATTATGCTGATACCAAATGCAAGAACAATGCATTACCAATACCGGTTCGTTTTATTATGGATGATTTTGCAACCAATTGCACAATAGAAGATTTTCCAAGAATGATTTCTTCTATACGGTCTAGAAATATATCAACAATGATTCTGTTGCAGGCAGAGTCTCAATTAGAGGATAGATATGGTAAGGAGGCATTTACAATTACTTCTAATTGCGACACGTATTTATATATGGGAGGGAATGATTTGGAGACTGCAAAACGTGTCGCTGAACGTGCTGACATTCCATTTAGAAAAATACTAAATATGCCTATTGGAACTTGCTGGATATTTAGAAGAGGACAAGAGCCTATTTGTGCAAAGAATTATGATTTTGCCTATCATTTTAAGGAAATGATTGCCAATAAAAAAACAATTAAGCCACGTACCAGTCCTTAAAGCTGGTACGTGTAAACCATAGGTTAAGTTATCGTGATTACTTGGAAGCTGTAGCGACGATGAAAAGACTTGGCTTTAATATTTCGAAGAGGATAAAGCGTAAATATAGAAGGCTTATCCGTAATAAAGATAAATTTTCGAATTATTATTGGCATTCAAGTAAAAGAGGGAAAATGTAATGTTTTATATAACAGGGGATACCCATGGGGATTTTTATAGAATAAAGGATTTCTGCAATAAGAATAATACAACTAGAGATGATGTGATGATAATTCTTGGCGATGCAGGAATAAATTATTATGGTGGTAAGAGTGACCGAAAGAAGAAGCATGAGCTGAATGGATTGCCTATAAAATTGTTTTGCATTCATGGAAATCATGAGAGAAGACCTGAAACAGTTGAGGGATATCAGATACAAGAGTGGCAAGGCGGTAAGGTTTATATTGAGCCGGAATATCCTAATCTTATATTTGCTAAAGATGGAGAAATCTATGATATTGCAGGTTTAAAAACAATAGTAATCGGTGGCGCTTATAGTGTTGATAAGTATTATAGATTATCGCGTGGTTATTCTTGGTTCGAGGATGAACAGCCATCTGATGAAATAAAGGCCTATGTTGAGCAACAACTGGCTAAGAATGATTGGAAGATAGATGTTGTTCTTTCACATACAGTTCCTTTTGAATATATGCCAATTGATATGTTTATTAAGGGGCTGGATCAGAGTACAGTAGATAATTCGACTGAGGATTGGCTTAGTGATATCGAATCAAAGCTCAAATATAAATGGTGGTATGCAGGACATTTCCATACTGATCGAGAAAATAAGAAGATTCAGTTAATGTTTGAAAAGATTGAGCCATTTATGAAGAGGTGGAATTGGCATGGGCTATAAATATAGAGAAGTTTGGTGTCCTCTTTGTGATAGAAAATTCATGTGGAACTACGGTACATTCGAAGATTCGCAGTTCGAATACTATTGGATAAAAGAAACGGATGAAAGAGTTGAAAAAGTTAAGTGCACAACATGTGGCACATATTTGGCTGTTTTTCCGGGAAAACTCGAGGGAGTGCTGCCAGAGGAAAGAAAGGATTTAATCTCTTTGAGGGAATATGGAATATAGGGGAAATAGTGATGGGATTTATATATACAACAGCATCCATAGAAGGAATTATTAAAACATTAGAAGACGATAAGCTTAAAAATTTAAATCTACATAGACAAGCTAATGGACAGGAGCAAGAACCAGTTTATTTTTCGAAGATACAATTTAGGCAAACAGCATGGATGTATAAACATCAGCGTATTGCATGGGGAGAAGAAAGATGTATTTTTTTAGACCTTGTTAATAAAGAATTGTCTTTTCAGCTAATTAAAACTGGACATGATATGGCAAGCAGAATATATACATATGAAACTAGCTATATGTTAGGAATTCCTAATGATGACAATAGACCTACCGGAATTATACATAATGGGAAAAATGGGCAGACGTCTGTAATAGTATTTGCTGATGTTGAGAATTAGTGGGGATTGATACGCAGGATGACAGAATAGAGGTTATTGGTGTTAGGGGGATATAGATGGATAATAGCAAGTTTGACCATTTTGATTTTTTGATGTTTTGCAATCATTACCCAATTGATTTAGATGCTGTAGATGAAATGTTATTAGGAGATATAAACTTTGATAAATCATGCTTTGAGATAGGGCATGATTTTTTGTCTGAATTGATGGAGTATATTGCAGATGGTATAGATAAGGCTCGCTATGATGGAAATGAATCAGTAGATGATAAATATATGTATGAGGTGCTTATGCGTCTATTTCAAAAAGATTATTCATTTCCGAATGAAGAAGTATTGAAAGAATGTTTATGGCAATTATTTCATTCAAATAGAGATGAATATATGCTGAAGATATTGGATATATTCATGGAAACTAAGGAAATGAAAAAATGGATGTCAAAATTGAAATATGTTTATGAATCGAAAAATATTGATTATACATTAGGTATAAAAATAAAGGATGTAAAGGAAAATGTTCAGGAACAAATCTTGAATATGAATTTCACGGAATCTGAGACTCAACTATTAAATCATATAAGGTTTTATCCAGATGATGGAATGGTAGTACATGAGTGTGATTATAAGGTTAGATATAAGGAATTAACCTTAGACGAGTTATTGTATATAAGAGAAAATACTGTATTTAGCGGAATGCTGAGTTTTCTATTTACAATGATAGAAGGTCGATATTAAGGGGGATGCTTATGAATTGTCTAATAAATAATGTGGTAGGAGTTAAATTTAAACCGAAAGATGATAATGTAGGAATTCCAGTTCCTATGCTTGAAACAATACAGAATAAAACAGTTGCAGAGAGATTGGGAGATGAAGAATATGAAAGTCTACTTAGAGAAAACAATATAGATAAAAAAGATTTTTTAGGAATGCGTACACTACTTACGAAAAGGTTACGTGAAAAGAATGGATGTATGATTGAGTACAAATTCACATACAGTGATGGCTGGTATAGGCTAGAAAAATTTAATTGTGAGAGAGTACAAAGTGAAATAGAGTATATTACTGAATTTGTTAAAAATGCATGTGTGCCGATTGAATTAATAATACAGGAAGCTGAATAGGTGGAAATATAGATGAATAAATTTATTATCAAAGTAAACGATATTGAATATCATTCTTATAGTGATTTCTGTAAGGCTTTCAATATCAATTACAAAGAATTTATGAATTATAAACATGAAAATCCAAATATATCGCAATTGGATTTGCTTGGACATTTCTTCGATAAAGTTTTAGTAAGAATGGATGATAGTTCATTTTTTGTTCGTGGGCTTCATTGTAGATATAAATTAATCAAAGCAAATTGTCCCTCATGTCGTACTAGTTGTGATGATATAGTGTATCAGAACTCTGGACCAATTGTCAGAATATACTGTTCAAAGTGCGGACTGGTTTATAACGAGGATGACGCTAAGAAGAATGGATTTGATAATATTATTGATTATTGGAATCATATAGGCATTTATATGCCTATGGATTAATTAATCTACTGGTTTATTGACGAATGATTTGTTATATATCATAATTTCTACCCAATTGATTTAGATGTTGTAGATGAAATGCTATTAGGAGATATAAACTTTGATAAAACATGCTTTGAGATAGGGCATGATTTTTTGTCTGAATTGATGGAGTATATTGCAGATGGTATAGATAAGGCTCGCTATGATGGAAATTTATCAAATGATGACCTAGCTTTGTCTTGCGATGAACTATGGAAAAGAGGCATTAAAGTGGATGCGCCATTTTCCAATCCCAATGCCCTTAAGAAATAATCTTAAGGGCTAATTTTTACCTCTTACCCTGCGATATTAACCTCTTGCCTAAAAGAGGTTTTCTTTTTTATGATAGTGTATATAATTCAAAACATAGACAACTAACAAAGGAAAATTTATGAAAATACGAATTGATGTTGATCCGAACCTGGATGAAAAAGAGGTGGTGATTAAGTGCCCCGAAATCGATGAATCGGTAGTGGCACTGCAGAGCCTTCTTCTTAGGTCGGAAAACGAAAAGAGCAAAATAGTATTTTACAAAAATGAAACCGAATATTATCTGCCGATTGATAAAATCCTGTTTTTTGAAACATCGGATGATCAGGTTTGGGCCCATACCTGTAATGATGAATTTTCGGTCAAATACAAACTCTACGAACTCGAAGATATTCTTCCGAGACAGTTTGTCAGGATATCGAAATCGGCAATACTGAATTCCGGCAAGGTATATTCAATAGTGAAGAACCTGACGGCATCCAGTAAGGTAGAGTTTGCGGGAAGCAACAAGTCGGTATTTGTTTCCAGGTCATATTACAGATTGCTTAAAGAGAAACTTTCACCCGGAGAGGGTAAGTAGGAGGATAAAAATGAAAAAAACAACATTTTCGAGAGTCTTTTGGGGAATTATATTATTGTTGTTGGCAGTAGGTTTGCTGATGAATAAATTGGGAAGCCCGATACTTGGATTTTTACCGGATTTTTCCGTATGGCAGATTCTTTTGGGATTGGCATTTGCCGCTACGCTTATCGAGAGCCTGATTGATTTCAATTTCGGAGGCATACTGTTTTCGCTGGCATTTTTGGGTATAGTATTCAACAAACAGTTGCATATTGAGCAGCTTGTTCCCTGGACGCTGCTTTTGGTAGCTTTGCTGGGAACAATAGCTTTGGACATGATATTCGGATCAAAGCACAAACGACATGAAAATCATGCGGCATTCGAATCCCATGGCGGTTGCTGCGGTGATAACAATGGAGAAGTAAAACAGTATCCTGTTGAGACGGTTGAAGGTGAGAGAATCTTTGAGAGAATACGTTTCGGCGCAGTTTCAAAATATGTTCATTCCGATAATTTTAACTACGCAGATCTTGAATGCTCGTTCGGAGCCATGGAAGTCTATTTTGATAAGGTAGCCGTTCCTTCGGGACAGGCTACTATTGAAATTCATTCAAGCTTTGCCGGTGTGAGCCTTTATATTCCCAAGGAGTGGAAGATAATTAACAGGATGAGATCATCAATGGGTGCCGTTGACGAAAAGGGATATTCGAGCGAATGGACCGGAGAATCCAATGTTACCGTAACGATAATCGGAGACAACAAATTTGGCGGAGTTGAGATTAACAGAGTTTAAGTATCTATAATGTGCCTGATGTGATATACTAAAACTACCATTTACGGTTGATTACTCAGACAGGAGTTCGGAAGATATGGCTGATGTTATTACATCTTTACACGACGCTAACGCTTTTTCATTGGTATTAAGATTGGTTCTTGCGACTTTGTTCGGAGGAATCATCGGCTTGGAGCGTGAATCGAGAGGTCATTCTGCGGGATTCAGAACCTTTACATTGGTATGCCTGGGCTCTGCACTGGGAACGATAGTCAATCTCTATCTTTTTGATATAACGGGGAGTGCCGATACCAGCAGAATTCCTGCCGGAATAGTATCCGGCATAGGTTTTCTGGGAGTCGGAACCATCATAGTAACGCATAAAAATACGGTCAAGGGTTTGACTACGGCGGCAACGTTGTGGACTACGTCGTGCCTGGGAATCGCACTCGGCAGCGGAATGATTTGGCTTGGCTCGATATCTTTTGTACTGATATTGTTAACCACAGGCTTCTTAAGCAAAATCAGCAGATACATTGCAGCTCATAACAAAGAGATTTCTTTGTATATCGAGATTGAAAAAGATAAAAAGATAGAAGAACTGATTGAATATATACATAAAAAAGATTACGGCATCATTACGATGGAGAAAAAGAGAGAAAAAGTCAGCAAGAACTGTGACATAGTAATAATGCTGGAAATTGATTTGAAAAAGCAGATTCTTCATTCTCAGGTAATGAACGAATTAAGCAAGCTTGATTGCGTTTATTATCTGGAGGAAGTCAGAAACTGACGTATTCGGGAGAAGTTGTATGGCAAAGGGTGCAAACTCATTCGGTATCAGAGAGGACAAATCTCAGGTATTTCGTTTCGATATACCTGAGTTTTTTGCGTTTATCAGAAAGAATAATTTAAAGAGAAATCAAAGCTTCGCAATAACCGATCACTGGCATGACGAAGTTGAATTTGTGTATGTGGTCGAAGGCTCCCTTAGATACATGATAGAAGGAGAAATACTGATACTTCATGCCGGAGAAGGCGTGGTAGTCAATTCCAGACGCCTTCATGTATGCCTGACGGACGAGGGCGCGCCGAGTGTTTCTTACTGCATCATTCTCCACCCGATGCTTTTGACTACTTCGGAATATATTGATAAAAAGTTCATTGAACCGGTAATTAAGAACAGATCAGTTCCTTATTTATTGCTTAATGTAAAGGATGACTGGGGCAAAACAATATGCGATGACCTGGCCAAAATGCATGAAGCCAGTGAAAAGGGCGACCGTGAGCTTGAGATAGTTAAGCTGTATTTCGATATTTGGGAAAATCTGTTTCCCAGAATGACCTTAAAGAAAGAAGAAGACAACACTCCTTCAAATCATCATTTGGTTATTTTGAAGGATATGATTGCGTATATACATGAGCATTACAAAGAAAAAATATCGCTTAATGATATTTGCTCTGCCGGTGGCGTCGGAAAGACGATGGGAACATCGATATTCAATATGTATGTAAATAAGACGCCGGGTGAATTTTTAAAGGATTACAGAATACAAAAGAGCATAAAACTTTTGCAGGAAACTGACATGACTGTCACAGAAATCTGTTATGAAACCGGATTCTCGGGAGCCAGCTATTTCAGTGAGACCTTTAGAAAAACAATGAATGTTTCTCCGCTGGAATACCGAAAGGAAGTATCCGGCTATCAGATTATTTCACATTATTTCAGTGAGAATGAGTGGGAGTGATCGTAAGATTGATGATTATTTATCCAAGATAAAGCACTCCGGAAATAATGAAAAAACTTTCTATGAAAATGTTGTACAAATTGGAAAAATGTCGGATACTGGAGTGGTAGCCGAGGATGGTACAATTTCAGTTGATGCATCTAAGGCTCAGGCAGTTCTTGATGAATATGCAAGAACATTCCAGGAACGTAATCCTAATTTGTATCTGTTTAATGCGGTGCTTCATATGGATGAGGCAATACCACATTTGCACCTTGATTATATTCCGATAGCACATGGATATAAGATGGGAATGAAGGCTCGTAATAGTCTTACTAAAGCATTCCAGGAACAGGGTATTGCACCAGCAGTTAGCAAGACTGAAACGGAAACAATGCACTGGCAGGAACGGGAGCGAGCGTATCTGATGGAACTGTGCCGAGAACATGAGATTGAAATTGAAGTTCTTGGTGAGGACCGTGACAGTTATTCCATTCCTGAATATAAACAGGCCATGAGAGAAAAGGAAGCTGCTGAGGCAGAGGTTGAAATTCTTCAGGCTGAGAAGATTGAAATAGAGGCTGTGCTTGCTTCTGTAGGTGACCAGATTGAAGTAGGCCAGGATGAAATTGAAGAGCAGAAGGTGGCTCTTGAAGAAATCAATACCCAGCTTGCTGAAGCAGAGAAAAAGGTTCAGAGTAAAACTGCGGATATGGATAAAATTTTTGCTGCAGGTAAGCCCGTTGAAAAGGAAATTAAAGAAATACGAGATCAGGTTTCTAAGGTACCACAGCTGTTCGGCGGCGAGTCTATGGTGAAGATTCCTGAAAAAGTATTTGAAAAAATGATTGCCAGATATCGTGTAGCTGGTACATTTGAAAATCTTAGTAAGGAATATAACCGAAATCTGTCAGCGAAGCGGAGTTCCCTTGACAAAGCATTGGAACAAATCAAAACCTTGAAGGATAAGCTGAAGAAGTATGATAGCTTCCTGGGAGCCAAGGGATTGCTTGAAGCTTTTGCGGAGTTTATCAGACCTAAGAGTGTTCATGAGAAAATGTTGGAGAAGCAGAAAATAGTTGATGCTTCAAAAGAAAGGTCAAAGAACATTGAAGTAATACCAAAGAAAAAACATGATATAGCAATATAATCATTATGGACATCCCCTACTGTTACTCGTTAATGGGTAGCAGTAGGGGACTTTTTGATTTTAAATTTCAAAAAATTTATCTACCACTTTATCTGCCACCTGTGCTATAATGTGGCATATAAAGTGGCAGATAAAATGGTGTATAAAGTGGCATATAAATGAGGATATAGATGGAAAAATATATTTCTTTAGTGAAATCTTTGATAAAAAGAAAAAATGAAGAAGAATGGTATGAATTCAAAGAAAACTGGTTTGAACCATATGAAATAGGTGCTTACATATCTTGCCTGTCGAATGCAGCTACTTTGCGTGGTAAGGAGTATGCATATTTGGTATGGGGAATTCGGAACGGAACACATGAAATAGTCGGCACAGACATTGACTATCAGATAGATTACAAAAAAGAGCCATTTCAGCATTATTTGGCAAGACAGGTATCTCCCAGCATTGGATTTGTTTTTAGGGATATTGAGATTGAAGGAAAGCGAATTGTTGTGTTGGAAATTTCTGCGGCTGTAAAGGTTCCAACCGCATTTGATGGAACACGATATATCCGTATTGGATCAAGCAAGGAAAGTGTTGCAAAATATCCTGAAAGAGAGGCACTTTTATTTGACGTTTTGAAAAACGGCTTACCATCAGTTGAAAATACGGAATCTGAATATCAGGAGCTTTCTTTTGAGAAATTATTTACATTCTATGCTGGGCGCGGAATTACTCTTAAACAAGAGAATTTCAAGAAGAATCTGGGATTACTGACAAAAGATGGTAAATATAATCTTTTAGCACAGTTACTCTCAGATGATTGTCATATTCCGATTCGTGTTTCGATTTTCAAGGGTGAAACAAAAGGTTCGCCGTTATTCTCTGTTAAAGAATTTGGAAACACGTGTATATTGTTGGCTCTTGAAAAAATTTTGGATTATGGTGATGTAATAAATATCGTTCAAGCGGATGAAAAGAATCGCAGGATGACTAGAGAAGATGTTAATCTCTTTGATGCCGATGCATATAGAGAAGCTGTAATTAATTCATTTGTCCATAATAAGTGGGTGGATGGAAATGCGCCAATGATTACGGTGTACAGTAATAGGCTTGAAATTCTTTCAAGAGGTTATCTTGCACCAGGACAAACTGTGGAGGGCTTCTTTGCAGGTGAATCCGTTCCAGTTAATCAGAAGTTGTCAGATATCTTTCTACAGCTTCATATAAGCGAAAGATCTGGTAGAGGAGTTCCGAAGATAACAGAGGTTTATGGAGTTGATGCTATTGATTTAAGGGAAAATTCAATTGCGGTCACATTGCCATTTGCATTCGTGGGTGAAAAAGTGGTGGATAAAGTGGCATATAAACCGACAGATAAAATAAAGTTGAATTCCACCCAGGAAAAGATTTTGGAATTAATAAGAGACAATCCGGACATTACGCAACCGCAGCTTGAGGTTAAGGTTGGAGTGGGAAGAACCGCAATTCAAAATAACATAGCATTCCTTAAGAAAAATGGATATATAGAGCGTGTGGGGGCCAATAAGCGAGGTTATTGGAATGTAATGTAGAGCGTATCCATTACTACAATTTTGAGATAGGAGAAAAATATAATGACACGTAAAGAGTATATTGTTAAAGAAATATGTCGTATGCGAGAGTTTAGCGATGCAGGAATTACAAATATTGAGGAAGTGGTTGATGTTTTCTTTGGAATTTTGCAGTACAAAATATTAGATGATGAGTTGAATGGCATAGGTGATACAGTAGAATCGTGTATTGATAGTCTTATAAAAATGGAATATAAGAGCTTGTTACAAACAGTAAAGGCAATAAATCAAACAGAAGCTTATGCAAGGAAAATTTTATTTTTAACAAATCCTTCAGAACTTGAGATTATAGAAAGAGATAAGCGTGGTTATTTTCCAGTGTTAAAATCATTAGGATTTTCTGATTCACAGACAAAGGAAATGGCTAATCGAAGAAATCTCGAAGATCATAAATGCGTCGATATGCCTGTGCCAGATATGTTAACAACTATATATAAATTCTTATTAGATTATTTAAAAATTACCAATATCAAATTAGCAGAATTGAAACAATTAATTATAACTGAGGAACAGGTTGCATATTTTCCGTCAGAATATATTCGTGACATTATATCTTCTTATGAGGAGAAAAAACATGGACAATATTTAAATGTTCATTGGTATGGTGAAATTAATGATTCTGTAGATTGTAAAATAGAAGACATTATCAATAATACGCATATTTGGGGAAGAAATACATTTGGAGTAAAATTTTTAGGTGAAGCTGGAACTGGAAAGACAACTGCATTAAAGAGACTTCAATATTGTTTAGCTCAAAAATATAGTGGTGGATTAAGTAAAATTCCAGTTTTTGTTTCATTGTGCGAATTAAATCAAGAAAATGGGGCATTAATAGGCAAGGTTCTTGAAATGACCCGATTAAATAAGGAAAATCTCCAAGACTATATGAATAATGGACAGATTGTACTCTTATTAGATGGGTATAATGAGATATTAGATCCGATGATTCAAAGGAATGTGGCTAAGGAGATTGATAGTTATTTACGAGTATACTATCCTAAAATGCATATTTATATTTCTGATCGTACAATAACGAGAAATGCAATACCCGTAATGACTGATGCTTTTAAATTATTTTTAAAAGCACTTTCTTATAATGATAAAATGTTATTTTTGAAAAGTCGTATGGCAGAAGATGATTTTAGAATCATTAAAGAGCAAGGTGAAAATAATGTGGATTTTTTCAATCAATTCGACACTCCATTGAAGTTAGAAAATTTGGCTAAGGTGGTAAGCGTTGAGAAAAGAATTCCGGATGATATTATTTCGTCATATCTTAGCATGTTGTTTGACCGCGAAAGAAATGAGAATAAAGAAATAGGAATGGATGCAATAGAAGACTTACTTCGCGCGTTGGCTATACATATATATAACTCAAAAGATGGAATAGATATGGATTCTGAAGAACCAATGATTGGCAGAATAGAAGCTATGATGGTTTTGGCCGAGGTAAAAAACAAGTTGGGATATTCGATAGAACCAGAGCACTTTGAAAGAGTAACAAAAGGAATGCTCTTGCTAGAGTGGGAAAATAATAGTGTAGGATTTACGAATAGAGAGTATTTAAGTCATTTTATGTTTGAGGGAATTGAATTAGGAATAGAAAATTTATTACAAGTGAATTAGGATTGAGGTTTTAATCGAAATGAATAAATCAGAGCAACTACTTAATATTATAAAGTGGGAAAACGCAGAAAAAAATGTATTTATCGATATTGATATGGCGTTTGCAATGATGTATAGAAGAAAGTACAGTCCAGATGAGATGCTCTTTTCTTGGAAATATATTGCAGAGAAGAAACCGTTTCTCGCTTATTTGTTATTGAATAATTATAAAGACAAGGGAGTGGTTTGCAATCCGAGAGAAATATTAGAAGAAATATGGAAATCGGTTGTAGAATCAACGGAAATTAGCGAAAAAAAGCTTTCTGATGCCTTGGTTATTTCGAGTATGACGGGAAAAGCTTTATCGTACCATTTTATAGAAGAAATTAACAAAAGCGAAGATAAAGAGAATATTTGTAAGGAAGCATTTAAGGTAATTGAAACTATAAACGACAGAGAAAAAAACGTATTGATTCTTTTGAAAACGCTACACAAGTATATTGGTGCAGATGATATAGAGGGTGCACTTGCCAATGGACATTATCAGTTTAGTAGAATTGGAATCGAAAATGAGTTGATTGATTTTACCACAAGTTTGATAGATGAAGGTTCGTTTGTTCTTGCTTATATAATAACGAAGATTTATGGTTTGGATTATTCGGAGTTAAAAGTAAACCGAGAGCAAATTTATAACAGTTTGCGTCAATGTGATAATCATAATTATTTTAGAGGATGCTTAATATATAAAAATTATGTGACTGAAGAAACAGAAATAGATGCTCTTAAAAAATGGTATTCTGATTTATTAAAGATAAGAAGTGAGATTGCGCAAGATGAAATTGCAGGGTTGAAACTCATTTTTTTATGTCAAGCTTTACAAGTTAGTTCTCGAGAGCCAGATGAATTATTAAAAGAAATACAAATTAATATTAACAACTTGCCTGCTGTAGAAATGAATAGAAAGCAATATATACGTGAATACAGAAGGACAGTCAAGAAATTGATATTATCTAAAAATATTAGCTGGTGCAAATTTTTTTTAGAACGAACAGCCTATTATAATATTGACAGATATGAAAGCAAGGAAACAAGTAGATGGCCATATCCACGCAATGTTCGACAGCATATCGGTTACAGAGATGAAAATGAATTAATGAATATTTTTTTGAATACTGAAGATGAAATCGCAGATAAGATTTATGTTTATATGAATTCTTTTATGCGAGGGATTGTAACATACAATGAGTTTACTGAAAGAATGTATGAAAAGTATGGCGATGAAGTTATTGGAGAATTAAAAAAATACTATATAAGCGGGTATGTATTATACGATCAAGTTAGGGAAATTTTTTATCTAAAATCTAATAATGTGATGGCAAAAGCTAAATTCTTTATAGATCAGGAGTCTGCCGATATAATAAAAGTGATAGGAACAGATAACAGTGGAGCTTGGTTTCAAACGGTTATTAAAGGTTACAACCCGGAAAGTAAAGTTTATAAATTTTTGATACCAGGATTTGGGGAACAAAGATTAGATGGTATATGTAAAGCGTTGGAGAAATTTGAATATAATCAAGAAATGACAGATTATTTGCTGGAATTGATTGATAAAACCAATATTTCATTAGTTAATCGAGAAACTAATGAGTTCGTTGATTTATGTATTAGAATACTTGGAACAATAGTTTCGTGCTGTGGGAATAGGGAAAAATTATATGAAATTTTAGAGTACACATCAAAAATTAATTATTATTTGTATAAAGAAAATCAGTACAACGATTTAGCAAGAAACCTATCAGGAATTCTCCCTGAACAGTATAGGCAGATTAGAATATATTGGAAACAATTATTTGACTCTAAATTAGATGTAATGGATTGTTTTAATATTTATAGAAATACGATATTACGTCGAATGTATGGATTGTCGGAATTTTTAGAAAAATTTGTAGAGGATTCGAGATGTGGTTATTCGGATTTTTTTTCTATAATAGGAAGCTTTGTTGGAAAAGTGCAAGTGTTTGCAAAAAGTAAAAAAAATGAAGATTGTATGGCGTTGTTTGTGGCTCCTTCAGAGTTTAAATTGACAAATAAAAACAGAAGTGAAGAAAAAAAATATGATCAATTTTTGATAGAAGTACCTTTATATGGAGAATCTGTTAGTTCTGCAAGTAAAAGCAAGGGGATACAAAAAGGAACGGTGGTGTATTTTGAAATAGAGAGTTACAATGGTATGGGCATGTTTTTTGTAAAGAACCTAAGATTCAAAATATAGTATGTTTGGCATGGCCCTGGGTACAATTTGGGTACAACAGATTTTGAATGATACGGACAGGATGAAAAGCGCATCAAAAGATACACAAAGAATGTACGAATTATATTCCATATCACGGTATGTAAAAAAGGGTAAAAGAGTAAAGAATATGTTCGATTTTGACAGTGTAGTCAGATACAGTGAAACGGATTTTAATGACAAACTGAATATTTCGGGAGTGATTGATTATTTTCAGGATTGCTCGACAATGCAATCCGAAAGCCTGGGAGTAGGTGTTGAAGCGCTGCACGAGAAAAATCTGGTATGGGTTTTGTCTACCTGGAACGTTGAAGTATACAGATACCCGAAACTCGGAGAAAAGATTACCATAGGAACATTTCCGTATGATTACAGAGGCTTTTTCGGGAAAAGAAATTTCCTGATAAAAGATGAAGCAGGGACAATTGTTGCCGCGGCAGATACGCTTTGGACTTTGCTTGATTATGAGAAAAATATCCCGGTCAGAGCAGACGGAGAAATTGTTTCCGGATTTATTTGCGAAGAAAAACTGGATATGGAATACAAAAAAGGCAAAATCGCGCTCCCGCAGGATATGACGGAGGCTTTTTGTGTGAGGGCCGATTGGACCATGCTCGATGCCAATATGCACGTAAACAATTGCCGATATATTAAGCTGGCTCTTTCGTGTATTGAACCGCTCGAATATAAAAGAGCACGTGTGGAATATCGCAAAATGGCCAGAGAAGGCGATATGCTGCATTTTTATAAAAAGGAAGAAGAATCGAGAATAGTTACGGTATGCCGAGATGATGCAGGTGATACATACGCCGTAATGGAGTTTGAAAAATGATAGAACTGGGAAAAATACAAACACTGACAATGGTTAAAAAAGTGGAATTCGGAGTATATTTGGCCGACACCGCAGAAAAGGGAACCGACAGATACGAAGAAATACTGCTTCCTCAAAAGGAAGTTCCTCATGATCTTGAATTAATGGATCCCATACAGGTTTTCGTGTACAGAGATTCAAAGGACAGAATGATAGCGACTGTAAAAAGGCCGTTGATAGAACTGGGAAAGACCGCTACTTTGAAAGTTAAGGACATTTCCGATTTCGGTGCTTTTCTGGACTGGGGATTGGAAAAAGATTTATTTTTGCCCTTCAAGGAGCAAATCGGACGTCCGCAAGTCGGTGATGAGGTTTCCGTTCGACTGTATGTGGACAAAAGTAATCGATTGAGCGCTTCAATGTGGATATCAAACGAAGATAAAAAGCATAGCGTATACGAAAAGAATGCGCGTGTTTTGAAGGATATTCTAAAGAAAGAAGGAGGCTTTTTGCCCCTCAATGATAAATCGGATCCCGAACTGATAAAGAAGTATACGGGAATGAGCAAAAACGAATTCAAAAAGGCTGTGGGAAATCTGTACAAGCAGAGGATAATCGATTTTGCCGATAACGGAATTAAAATGAATAAGTAGAAATCAAAAAGGGTGCTTGAAATTCAAGCACCCTTTTCGATAATCGATTAACTAAGCATTAAACCGACATGTCGAAATTGCTTCCGACATAAGGATTAACGGATAACTCCATAGAGCGATCCATCATAGCAATCAAGCTTTCACCCTGAGCTTCGGCAGTGTCCAAAGACTTGCTGAGCATTGCAGTGCCAACCTGATTCATGGTGTTGACATTCGCCAATGAAGTAGATAATCCTGCAATATCCATGTGATCACTCCTTTCGGTATCTTAGTGAGATTATTTTAACATACATATGTATGCACAGTAAATATCGGCTGTTTTGCCCTAATTCATTACAGATGATTTGCTGCTTACTTCGAGAAGTTTGTTTTTCATCTCGTCCTCTATACGAAGCAGTTCTTTTTCTGCGTCGGCTCTCTTTGCACGGCCGTCTTCCTGAATCTGCATTACCTCGTCGAGAGTATCGATGAGCATCTGATTTGTTTCCGTAAGAGTTTCGATATCCACAATTCCTCGCTCGGATTCTTTAGCGGTTTCAACTGTGGCAATCTTTAATGCTTCGGCATTTTTCTTCAACAATTCGTTGGTCATGTTGGTAACTTCCGACTGAGCCTTTGCAGCCTCTCCGGAATGGTTGATTCCGATGGCGATAACCATCTGACTCTTCCACAAAGGAATCGTATTTACCAAAGTGGACTGAATCTTTTCAGACATTGTGGTGTCGTTGTTCTGAATGAGACGAATCTGGGGAGCCATCTGCATTGAAATGTTTCTGGTAAGTTCCAGATCGTAGATTTTCTTTTCGAAACGATCGACTTTTTCCGCAAAATCCTTTGCAGCTTGTGTATCTTCGGGAAGGCCGGATTCTTCTGCTTTCTTAACGAGTCCCGGTAAAGTAACGTCCTTTGCTTCCTGCAACTTTTCTTTGCCGGCCAGGATGTAGAGAGTTAAATCCTTGAAGTAGTCGAGGTTTGTATCATACATTTTGTCGAGCATGGCGATATCTTTTAACAAAGTAACCTGATGCTGCTCCATTACGGTACAAATCTTGTTAATGTTTGCTTCTGCTTTGTCGTACTTGGCCTTAACTGCGGTCAACTGATTGGTACTTTTTTTGAAAAATCCGAGTATGCCGCCCTTTGTTTCGGTTACGTCAAAGCCTTTTAGTTCTGTTACTACGGAAGAAAGCATGTCGCCTACTTCTCCCAAATCCTTTGTTTTGACGGTGCTTAAAGCTGTCTCGGAAAAGTCTGCGATTTTCTTCTGAGCGCCTGCACCATATTGAAGAACCATCTGTGTATCGTTAATGTCGATTTGAGATACATAGTTCTTGACCGTTTCCTTTTCGGCTTCGGTAAGTTCGGCTGTAGGTGCGTCGCTTACGAGCAGGTCGGTGGTCTGAGTAGTTTCTTTTTCCATTACGTCTGACATGTTTTTTCCTCCAAAATAGAATTAATTGTTTTTAATATCCTGAGCCAATCCTTCGTTTTTGAGCATGGTTTCCAAAACCTTGGCATCTGTTGTTACATCGAGGACGGAATCGGCAAAGAGATTATTCAGCAATTGGTTAAATGCTTCATTAATGGTATCCAAAGTCTGCTCTATATCGGACTTGGCATTGAGAATATCTTCGCTCGGGAATGATACTTTATCATATTCCGCATAGGCGCTGACCAGTTTTTGCATGGTAGGCAGATAGTAATTCATTGATTTGTGCATTCTTTCCATCTGCTCGGGATGCATAGAAAGACGATGAAAGATTTCTTTTAAAACATCTTCGAGAGAATAAAGTTTCTGAGAAATGGTCTCTCCGGGAATCTCATCGTTTAAGGCATGAAGGTTCTTGATGTAGGCATTTCCTTCAGCCAGCATGGAATCATATTTTTGACGAAGCTCCGGGCTTAAGCTCATACGAATTTCATTGTTCCCGGAGTTGTCGGATTGCTCCTGCTCCTTGATGAGAGCATATTGCTTGGTCAAATCATATTGTCTGTATAAATCATTCGAAAGCATCAGGGTAGTCTCTTCGGCATCCAGATATCCTTCCGGGAAAAATCCGATACGAAGCATTTTCTTGATGTCTTTAACGACTTCCTTGGTAGATAATCCCATGGCAGACGAAAGAGAACTGATTTTGGAGTACATATTGGTACCGCAAATCTGAGCGAAGCGTCTGGCTCTGTCGATGAGTTCCTTACGATCTTTACCGGTTTTGAGTAAGTAAACACTTCCTCCGGTAAGTGCCAAAAATACGATAACGGCGGCTTCCAACGCTCCTTTTGCCAGAGAAAAACCCGCGAAAACCAGTGTGAGAATTCCGAAAAAGATGCTTCCCATGATTCCGCCCACCATTTTGACGATACACGAAACTTTTCCGATCGGGTCGAACTTGGTCGGAAGTACTTTTCCGTTTACGATAATCGCATTCCCGGTGGCGATAGCGGGGTTTTGCTTTTTCTGTGTATTCAAAGCCCTGCGTTTTGCCTGTAATTCATCTATATATGCTTTGGACTCTTCGGGAGTTGAATGAGGTTTTTTGTATCCCGTAGCGCCCACCGTCTGCGTTTTTCCGGTTTGATGGTAGGAATATCCCAAATTACTGTTATAATACGTTCCGGATTTATGAAGGTCGGACGAAGCGTTCTTTACGGAAGAAGCGGCTTCCTCACCGGCTTCCTTCAGCACTTCGCGAATCGAAGCGGCGATGACATTCTTTAATCCTCCGAAGTTACCTGTATTCAGGCAAGCGTTCAATGAAGATTTGATTTGTTCTTCTATTCTGTTGTCGAATCCGTTATTTGACATTGTTAATACCTGCTAAAAACATACATAGTAAGAATACCATATATTGAAATAAAATGGTAGAAAACGTAGCCACATTGGCGGATTTTAAAGCAAAATCACAGCACTATTCACAAAAAATCGGGATTTTTATGTAGATTTTTTTGTATAAATATATTAAAATAGACAATGTATTTCGTCCTATATTACCAAAGAACGGGCGAAAAATTAGTAAAACTGACCAACAAAAGTGGGGGTATTATGGTTTCAACACAGATTTTGCAAAACACAATTGACGGACTCAAAAACATAGCCAGAGTGGATTTTTGTGTGCTTGATTCCGAAGGAAAGGAAGTTGTCACGACGATGCAAAAAGCAGCCTCTTTCAGAAACGAAGCTGCCGAATTTGCAAAAAGTCCTGCTGATTCCCAGGAGATTAAGGGGTGTCAATACTTCAAGATTTTCGATGACAATTTGGTTGAATACATTTTGGTGGCCAAAGGTGAGGGCGAGGACGCTTATTTGGTCGGAAAGATGGCTGCTTTCCAAATCCAAAACCTGATGGTTGCGTATAAGGAACGCTTTGATAAGGATAATTTTGTCAAGAACCTCCTTTTGGATAACCTTCTTTTGATAGATATCTATTCGAGAGCAAAGAAACTTCATATTGAATCGGATGTATCGAGAACGGTAATGGTTGTTTCCTGCTCAAATGCAAAGGAAGTAAATGTGCTTGAAACAGTCAGAAATTGTTTCGGAGCCAATAATAAGGATTTTGTTACGGCAGTAGACGAAAAGGACGTTATTGTCGTGAAAGACCTCTCCGAAGGCGATACCCGAAAGGACATAGATAAGGTAGTCAAAGGAACCCTCAAGGCTCTTGAAAAAGATGGCCTGAAGGATGTGAAACTGGCTTTCGGTACCGTAGTTCCCGAACTGAAGGAAGTCAGTCGTTCATATAAGGAAGCAAAGATGGCAATGGATGTCGGCAGCATTTTCTTTGAAGACAGAAACGTCATTGCATACGAAGAATTGGGAATCGGCCGTTTGATATATCAGTTGCCCCTGCCTCTTTGCAAGATGTTTATTAAGGAAATCTTTGATGACAAATCTCCCGAGAATTTTGATGAAGAGACCATTTCCACAATTAATAAATTCTTTGAAAACAGTTTGAATGTTTCGGAGACTTCAAGACAGTTGTTTATTCATAGAAATACTTTGGTTTACCGACTTGACAAGATTCAGAAAATGACCGGATTGGATTTGAGAATATTCGAAGATGCAATCACATTCTATATAGCAATGATGGTAACCAAATACATGAAGTACATGGAAAACATTGATTATTAAGGAGAAATAGACGGTGGCAAAAGAAGAAACAACCAGAAGAGAAAACTCCGGAAAACTCAGAAGAAAGAAATTACGAATAAATCCGAACGGAGATATTATTACATTGGAAAATGTCAGCAAATCGTATGCTACGGGGGCGCCTGCTCTAAACGGAATAGATTTGCATATTAAGCGTGGGGAGTTTGTGTTCATAATAGGTGACAGCGGCTCCGGAAAATCCACGCTGATTAAGCTGCTTTTGAAAGAATTGCAGCCTACTGAAGGAAAGATAATGGTAATGGGTGACGATCTGGCCAGGGTACGTCACAGAAAAATACCCAAATACAGACGTAACCTGGGAATAGTATTCCAGGATTTCAGATTGCTGAAGGATAGAAATGTATACGAGAACGTGGCTTTTGCGCAACGTATTATTCAGGTTCCGAACAAGGAAATCAAGCGTAACGTTCCCAGCATTCTGGCTACCGTAGGATTGGCGGGAAAGTATAAGGCACGTCCCAGAGAATTATCCGGAGGAGAGCAGCAAAGAGTTGCGATTGCCAGAGCTTTGGTTAATCGTCCGGCCATATTGCTGGCGGATGAGCCTACCGGTAACCTTGATCCGGATACCACGTGGGAAATCATGAAGCTTTTGGAAAAGATTAACGAAAACGGAACTACCATACTTATGGTTACACATAACAGGGAAATAGTTGATACCATGAAAAAACGAGTTGTTACCATGAAAAAGGGTGTCATTGTTTCCGATGAGGAGAGAGGTGGCTACGTAAATGAAGATTAGTACGCTTTTTTATACCATAAAACAGGGTATTGCCAATATTTTCAGAAATAAGTGGTTTTCCCTGGCATCAATAGCGACCATCAGCTCCTGTCTGTTTTTGTTCGGATTGTTTTTCTGCATAGTTGTTAATGTCAGGAGCATTGTTACTCATGCCGAAGAGGGCGTTTCGATAACGGTCTTCTTTGATGAAGGAATATCCGAAGAAAGAATTGAAGAAATCGGTGCACTAATAGACAAGCGTCCCGAGGTTGCCAGAAAAACATTTATTTCGGCTGATGAAGCATGGGAATCCTTCAAGGTTGATTACTTGGGTGAATATGCAGACGGTTTTACGGAGAACCCGTTGGCAGATTCTGCCAGCTACGAAATATATATGGCGGATGTTTCAATGCAACCGGCACTCGTTGCGTATTTAGAGAGCGTTGAGGGCATCCGTACAGTTAATAAATCCGAAGTGACGGCTGCCACATTGTCGGGAGTTAATCTGATGATAGCTTACATTTCGGCAGGTATTATCGGCATATTGCTGGCCGTATCCATTTTCCTTATCAGCAATACCGTTACCATAGGTATTTCTGTCCGCAAGGAAGAAATTTCGATAATGAAGTATATCGGTGCTACGGACTTTTTCGTCAGAGCCCCGTTTGTAATCGAAGGTATGTTGATAGGTGCGCTGGGAGCGGTTATTCCCGATGCCATTATATACTTCCTGTATAACTATGTACTTGCATATATTAAACAGGAATTCCAGACCTTAACGGACTTCCTCGTTTTCATGTCTGTTGATCAGATTATGAATATTTTGCTTCCCACATCGATTATTATCGGTGTAGGAATAGGTTTCTTGGGAAGTGCAACTACGGTTAGAAAACATTTACGGGTTTGATAGACATCATATGAAGAATTACAGGCGGATATTATGCCTTTTGTTTAGTTTAATATTGATAGTGTGCTTTATGTCGGATTCGGTTTCGGTATCTTACGCCGATGAACTGACCAATGAAAGTATCAGGGCCAAAGAATCCGAAATTGAAGAGGCGAAAAAGGAAAAGAAGAATCTTCAAAGCGGATTGACCGATGTCAAAAAGATCAAAGCACAGCTTGAAGATTCCAAGGCGAATTTGTCTTCGTATGTAACGGAACTCGATGCATCATTGGATGATATTCAGGAAAAGATAAACAATCTGAATGAACAGATTACTGCGAAAGAAGAAGAGATTACGGTCAAAGAAGCAGAGCTTGATGAAGCCATAGCTGTTCAGACTGCCCAGTACGAGGCTATGAAAAAACGTATCAAGTTCATGTATGAGCGCGGAGATTCTGTGTACATGGAGCTGGTTTTTCAGGCCAAGTCTTTCGGAGAGATGCTGAATAAGGCCGAGTACATTGAAAGCCTGTCCGCGTATGACAGACGTATGCTTGATGATTATGTTGCATACACGGAATACGTTACCTTGTGCAAAGAGGAACTGGAAGAAGAAAAGTCGGTTCTGGATGAAGCAAAGGCTGCTCAGGAAGAAGAGCAGAATGCCATGAATGCTCTGCTGGAAGCAAAGGAAGCGGAGTTATATAAGGTAACCGCAGATATCACTGACAAATCTGCTGCTATAGCGGAGTATGAAGCAGAGATTAAAGAACAGAACGAAACCATAGCGGCTCTCGAAGCGGCCATAGCCGAAGAAAAGAAACGTCTGGCTGCCGAGCAGGGACTTAAGTACGACGGCGGCAAATTTGCATTCCCGGCTCCGAGTTACAAGAGAGTTTCTGATGATTACGGATACAGAATCCATCCGATACTGGGAACACAGCAATTCCATAACGGTGTGGATTTGGCAGCTCCCGGCGGAAGTCCGATTTTGGCCGCGTACGACGGGACCGTTGTGGCCGCAACATACAGTTCATCTATGGGAAATTATATTATGATAGACCACGGAGACGGACTGTATACCATATATATGCATGCTTCGGCATTATACGTAGCGAAAGGTGCCAAGGTGTCTCGAGGCGAAAAAATAGCTGCCGTAGGAACAACGGGCAGATCGACGGGCAATCATCTGCATTTTTCGGTCAGACAAAACGGAAATTATGTAAGTCCATGGAATTACATAAGCAAACCATAGGAGAATCAAGTGGAAGAGAATATAACTCCCGCAGTTAATGCTGCGGATACCATGGAACAACGTGAAAAAAGGGCACAGTCCAAGGGCTTTTTGTTCGGACTGTTAATCGGAATGGCAGCAGTAGTGCTGTCAATCCTTTTGTTCCTGGGGATTAAATATCTGTTGGTCGGACGAAATTCGATAGTCAACGATGGAGTGATTTCGAAGATTAATTTGATTACGGAAAGAGTCAATGATAAATTCTATAAATATTCCGATGATGTCGGTACCGAGAACATGCGAGAGGGTATCTACAGAGGAATTATGAATTCTTTGGGCGACCCTTATTCGGAGTACTATACCAAAACCGAATTCGAAGAAGAAATGAATTATGACGAGGGCGTTTCCTACGGAATAGGCTGTCATGTTTCGATAGATAAAGAAACCGACATGCCTTATATAGTTGATGTAATTGCAGGCTCTCCTGCGGAAAATGCCGGAGTTAAGTCCGGGGACATTATTTATAAGGTTGAAGGAAAAGAAACCATAGGCCTTTCGTTAAGCCGGGTGGTTAAGATGATAAAGGGCCTCGAAGGAACCACGGTTCACGTGACATTTTACCGAGAGGGCGAACCGGATTATCTGGAGATGGATATAGAAAGATCCAGCCAGATAGATACAGATACCGTTACATACGGAACCCTCAAAGAGGATGAGAGAGTAGGGTATCTGGCAATAACTCAGTTTAGTGAAATCACCGTTTCTCAGTTTGAGGAAGGATTAAGCGAACTGAGAAAAAAAGACATAAAGGGGCTGATAATTGACCTGAGAAATAACCCCGGAGGAAGCCTGGATGCTGTGGTTAACGTGGCCAGACAGATTCTCCCCGCAGGAACGATAGTATATATCGATAACGGACGCGGCAAAAGAAATGATTTTCTGTGTGATGGAAATACGCCGCTTGATATACCGCTTGTGGTACTGGTTAACGAAAATTCCGCCAGTGCTTCCGAAATACTTGCAGGCGCAATTCAAGACTATAATGTCGGTACTTTGCTGGGTACTACTACCTATGGAAAAGGAATAGTACAGAGCCTTTACGAACTGCCCGACGGTTCTGCGATTAAGATGACTACGTCCGCATACTTCACGCCTTCGGGACGTAATATTCATGGTTCCGGTATTGAACCTGACGTCATTTTGGAGTATGATTATGAAACTGCACTCGACAGTGGCGAAGATAATCAGGTTAATGCTGCAGTAGATATACTGCAACAGAAAATGGGTGATTGATAATGCAAAAAAGATCTTTGGTTCATATAATACTTTTGGCGCTTATAGCTTTAATCATTATTATTGGAGTGGTAAGGCTGATTATTTGGAATAACGGAACGGATCCCGAGGCTGATATAGAACAGGTAGATCCGTCGCAGTTTGATATCGAAGTTCTCGATATGATTATTCCGATGGAGTCTTCCAGACTTGAAGGTCATGAAGATGATGGCGAATTGACAATATTGTGCCTGGGTAATAATCCTTTTTCGGATGACAGATCGGATGAGGGACTTGCCAAACAGATAGCAAAGAAAACGGGAGCAACGGTTTACGATGCTTCATTCCCGGGTTCTTCAACGGCATATAAGAATCTGCCGTTCGATCCAAACTATCCGCTCGACAACTACTCACTTCCGGGAGTTACGGCTTGCCTTTTGAACAATTCGTTTGAAACGATGGAAGCCGGAGTGCAATACATGAATGACCCCGATGTCTTCAGAGAGGGATTGGATACCTTGGAGTCGGTTGACATGAATAAGGTTGATGTAGTGATTTTGATGTATGATGCTACCGACTACAGAAGAGGGACTCCGTGCGACAATGAGGATGTTCCGACCGACCTTTTGGCATTCACGGGAGGATTGAGATATTTCATGCAGACCGCATATGAAAAATGGCCGCATGTTCGTATTTTTGTCATGACTCCTACGTATGTTGAATATGTTGATGAGAACGGCCAGAAGTATTCATCGACCGTCAAGGATATAGGAAACGGAGCGTTACCTTATTATGTGCAAAAGGAAATTGATGCTACGATAGACAGCGGTTGCTCTGTTATTGATAATTATTACGGAACAATAAACGAAGAGAACTATAAAGATTATATGGAAGACGATTACCGGTACAATGATGCCGGACGCGAACTTCTGGCAGAGAGAATATCCTTTGTGATTAATAATAAAATGAGTACGGTTTCCGTACAATAGAAAAGCCCGGCTGAATGCCGGGTTTTTCTATTGAATTTGGAAAGGTTCTTTACTTATGAAAAAACGAACAAATGTTCTAAAATCGGTAGACAAATGCGCTTTCGTGTGGTATGTTATTTCGTGTTGTACGGAAAGAAGGTGAAGGAAGTTTATGGAGTTCAAATTGCATTCCGAATATGCGCCGACAGGTGACCAGCCGCAGGCTATAGAGGCTTTGGTAAAAGGCTTTAAAGACGGAAATCAGTGCGAGACCCTGTTGGGTGTCACCGGCTCCGGAAAAACTTTCACCATGGCAAATGTTATTGCGCAACTTAATAAACCGACATTGGTAATTGCCCATAACAAAACGTTGGCAGGACAGCTGTATTCCGAGTTCAAGGAATTCTTCCCCGAGAATGCGGTTGAGTATTTTGTATCCTATTATGATTACTACCAACCCGAAGCATATGTGCCGTCTTCGGATACATATATTGCCAAAGACTCTTCCGTTAATGAAGAAATAGATAAGCTTCGACTTTCGGCGACGGCATCGCTTTCCGAAAGAAAGGATGTCATAGTCGTTGCGTCGGTTTCGTGTATATACGGACTCGGTTCGCCCGACGATTATAAAGGAATGATGGTTTCTCTGCGCCCGGGAATGAAGAGGGAGAGGGACGAGGTTATCCGCTCGCTCATTGATATGCGGTATGACAGAAACGATCTGGACTTGGACCGAGGCTGCTTCAGAGTTCACGGAGACGTATTGGAAATTAATCCGGTTGAAGGCGGAGACTATAATCTGAGAATAGAATTTTTCGGAGATGAGATAGATCGAATTTCACAGATAGATCCGCTAAACGGACGGCCTATGTCTACTCTTTCGCATGTTACGCTTTTCCCGGCGTCACATTATGTGGTTCCGGCAGAAAAGATGGCACAGGCGGTTAAAAATATCGGTGTTGAGTTAGAGGAAAGAATAGCGTATTTCAGAGGCGAAGATAAACTTCTGGAATGCCAGAGAATTTCCGAAAGAACCAATTTCGATATGGAGATGATGCTCGAAACAGGCTTTTGTTCCGGAATCGAAAACTATTCGAGACATCTGTCCGGCAGAGCTCCGGGAGAACCACCCTATACATTACTCGATTTCTTCGGAGATGATTTTTTGATAATAATCGATGAATCACATATGACGATACCTCAGATTGGTGCAATGTATGTGGGTGACCAAAGCAGAAAAACATCGTTGGTTGATTACGGATTCAGACTTCCTTCCGCAAAGGATAACAGACCGCTGTGCTTTGAGGAGTTTGAGCAAAAGATTGACCAGATATTGTTTGTTTCCGCTACTCCCGCCAAGTATGAAGAAGAACATGAACTGTTAAGGGCCGAGCAGATTATCAGACCTACGGGATTGCTTGATCCCGAAATATTCGTTCGCCCTGTCGAAGGCCAGATAGACGATTTAATCAAAGAAATCAGACAGACCGTAAAAGAAAAGAATAAGGTTTTGGTTACAACGCTAACAAAACACATGGCCGAAGATTTGACCGACTATCTGAAAGAAGCGGGAATCAGAGTTAAATATCTTCATTCTGACATAGATACCTTGGAGCGTGCTCAGATAATCAGGGATATGCGACTTGATGTCTTTGACGTGCTGGTAGGAATCAATCTGCTCAGGGAAGGACTTGATATTCCCGAGATAGCGCTGGTTGCAATCCTGGATGCCGACAAGGAAGGCTTTTTGCGTTCCGAGACGTCGTTGATTCAGACGGTTGGACGTGCGGCGAGAAATTCTGACGGTCGTGTCATAATGTATGCCGATTACATAACCGATTCCATGCGCAAAGCAATAGATGAAACTGCCAGAAGACGCAGTATTCAAAATGACTATAATGTTAAAAACAATATTACTCCGACTACGATAAAGAAAGCAGTCAGAGATCTAATCAGCATTTCGAAGGAAATAGCGAAAGAAGAACTTCGATTCGAAAAGGATCCCGAATCGATGAATGAAGCAGAACTTCGCAAGTTGATTGAAAAGACCGAAAAGAGAATGAGAAAAGCGGCAGCGGAACTTGATTTTGAAAACGCAGCCGTATTAAGAGACAAACTTATAGATTTGCGAAAGCATTTAGAGGAATAAAATGGCAACAACACATATCAGAAAAAAAGAATATATAAAAGTAAGAGGTGCCGCAGAGCATAACTTAAAGAGTATCGACGTGGATATTCCGAGAAATGAATTGGTGGTTTTGACGGGATTGTCAGGTTCCGGAAAATCATCTTTGGCTTTTGATACCATTTATGCCGAGGGACAAAGACGCTACATGGAATCTTTGTCATCATATGCCAGACAGTTCCTCGGACAGATGGAAAAGCCGAATGTGGAAAACATTGAAGGCCTGTCGCCTGCTATATCCATTGATCAGAAATCAACAAACCGAAACCCCAGATCCACTGTGGGTACCGTAACGGAGATATATGATCATTTGAGATTGCTCTATGCCAGGATAGGTGTTCCGCATTGCCCGGAATGCGGCAAGGAAATAAAGAAGCAGACGGTCGATCAGATGGTCGATCAGATTATGACCTTGAGTGAGGGCACTAAAATACAGTTACTGGCGCCTGTTGTCAGAGGGAAAAAGGGCCAGCATGAAAAAGTGCTGGATCGTGCGCAAAAGAGCGGATATGTTCGTGCGATTATTGACGGAAATCTTTATGAATTGAGTGAAGAAATCACTCTCGATAAAAACATTAAGCATACTATCGACATAGTTGTTGACCGACTGGTTATTAAAGAAGGTATAGAGAGCAGATTGACCGATTCCATCGAGAATGTCGTTAAATTGTCCGAAGGTTTGTTGACAGTAGATGTCATCGGAAAGGAACCTCTGAATTTCAGTATGAGCTTTGCCTGTCCGGATTGCGGAGTCAGCATATCGGAAATTGAACCTCGAAGCTTTTCTTTCAATAATCCCTTTGGTGCTTGTCCTGTATGTTTCGGTTTGGGATACAAAATGGAATTTGATCCGGAACTCATTATTCCGGACAAAACACTTTCGCTGAATGAAGGAGCCGTAGCGGTTCCCGGCTGGCAGTCGTCCTCGAAAGACGGCAGCTTTGCGCATGCAATTTTGCTGGCTCTTTCCGAAAAATACAAATTCGGGTTGGATGTTCCGTTCAAAAAACTTCCTAAGGATATTCAGGAGAAACTGATATACGGAGGATTTGACGAAGTCAAAGTTCATTACAAAAGTCAGCGCGGAGAGGGAGTTTATCCCGTTTCGTTTGAGGGCGTTCTGAAAAATACCGAAAGAAGATACAGAGAAACTTTTTCGGATACTATGAAGGCCGAATATGAAGAATATATGCGATTTACGCCCTGCGCGGAGTGTAAAGGTCAAAGACTTAAACGGGAATCTTTGGCGGTAACGGTTTCGAATAAAAATATATTTGAAGTTACATCGCTTTCAATACTTGAACTCAATAAGTTCCTGGAAAAGATGAAGCTTTCAAAGCAGCAGGAATTTATCGGACATGAAGTCATTAAAGAAATCAAATCCAGAGTCGGATTCTTAATCGATGTCGGATTGGATTATTTGAGTTTGTCTCGTGCTACTGCTTCTTTGTCGGGAGGAGAGGCTCAGAGAATCCGACTGGCTACCCAGATAGGTTCCGGACTGGTCGGTGTCTGCTATATTCTTGATGAACCGAGCATCGGACTGCATCAAAGAGATAATGACAAATTATTGGGAACATTGAAGCATTTGCGCGATTTGGGTAATTCCGTTATTGTGGTGGAGCATGATGAAGACACCATGCTCGAAGCCGATTGCATTATCGACATAGGTCCCGGTGCCGGAGTTCACGGAGGCGAGGTAGTTGCAGTCGGAACAGCAGCCGAGATTATGAAAAATCCCAATTCGATTACCGGACAATACCTCAGCGGAAAGATTAAAATCCCGGTTCCCGACTCACGAAAGAAGCCGACGGGATTTTTGACGGTTACCAAGGCCGCCGAGAACAATTTAAAGAACATCGATGTGAAAATTCCCATAGGTATATTTACGTGCGTCACCGGAGTTTCAGGCTCCGGAAAAAGTTCCCTGGTAAATGAAATAGTTTACAAAAGCCTGGCCAGAGAACTGAACCGTGCAAGGGTTATTCCCGGAAAACACGGTGCGATAAAAGGCACGGAGAAATTGGATAAGGTTATTAATATTGACCAGTCTCCCATCGGACGTACTCCGAGATCCAATCCTGCCACATATACGGGGGCTTTTGACCTGATTCGTGACTTGTTTGCGGGTACACCCGATGCCAAGGCCAAGGGATATGCCAAGGGACGTTTCAGTTTTAACGTTAAGGGAGGAAGATGCGAAGCCTGTCAGGGTGACGGAATCAGAAAAATCGAGATGCACTTTTTGCCCGATGTATATGTTCCCTGCGAAGTATGTAAAGGAAAAAGGTATAACCGGGAAACTCTCGATGTCAAATATAAAGGCAAGAGCATATATGATGTTCTCGACATGACGGTGGAAGAAGCTGTTACGTTCTTTGAAAATGTTCCTTCTATCAAGAACAAGATAAAAGTAATGAATGAGGTCGGATTGTCATATATCAAGCTGGGCCAACCATCTACAACCTTGTCGGGAGGCGAGGCGCAGAGAATTAAGCTGGCTACCGAATTGAGCAAAAAGAGCACGGGTAAAACCATCTATATTCTGGATGAGCCTACGACGGGACTCCATTTTGCCGATGTTCATAAGCTGGTGGAAATTATTCACAGACTGGTTTCGGAAGGAAACACCGCACTCGTAATTGAGCATAACCTTGATGTAATAAAATCCGCAGACTATATCATCGATATGGGACCGGAAGGCGGAGACAGAGGAGGAACCGTTGTTTGCACCGGTACTCCCGAAGAAGTGGCTGATTGTCCCGAAAGTTACACGGGAAAATATATTGCCAAAATGCTAAAGAAAAACTGAAAACTGCCGATATAGATATAGCAGGGACGCATAGATATTTGCAAAGGATTATTGCACATAACCATGCGTCCGTTTTTTGTACCAAAGCATGAAATCACAATAATAAAAAGATTATAAAGATAACTCAGAACTCTTTTTTAAATTCCATTTTTAGAGTATACTAATATGGACTAAAAATGATTATTATTTTTTTATATAGAAAGGGAGTTTTGAGATGTCAACATACACAGACATAGGTATTGATTTAGGAACAGCCAGCATTCTGGTTTATATAAGAGGAAGAGGCGTAGTATTAAAAGAGCCTTCGGTTGTAGCATTTGACCGAGATACCAATAAAGTTAAAGCAATCGGCGAAGATGCCAGATTGATGCTTGGTAGAACACCCAGCAATATAGTAGCTGTACGTCCTTTAAGACAGGGCGTTATTTCGGACTACAAAGTTACGGAGCAGATGATGAAATACTTCATCCAAAAGGCTTTGGGAAAGAAAACTTTCCGTAAGCCCAGAATTGCCGTTTGTGTTCCTTCCGGCGTAACCGAAGTAGAAAAGAAGGCGGTTGAAGATGCTACCATGATGGCCGGCGCCAGAGAAGTATGCATCATCGAAGAGCCCATTGCAGCAGCTATCGGAGCAGGAATAGATATATCCAGACCTTACGGAAACATGATTGTTGATATCGGCGGAGGTACTACGGATATAGCAGTTATTTCTTTGGGCGGAACTGTTGTATCTGCATCCATCAAAGTAGCAGGTGACGACTTTGATGAAGCATTGGTCAGATATATGCGTCAGAAGCATAACCTTCACATCGGTGAAAGAACTGCAGAAGACTTAAAGATAAACATCGGAACGGCATTTAAGGGTTCATCATCGGCAACGATGGATGTCAGAGGCAGAAACCTGATTACAGGTTTGCCCCGTACAGTCAGCGTTTCTTCCGAAGAAACCGAAGAAGCTCTGAGAACCGCTACAGAACAGATTGTAGATGCCATTCACGGTGTATTGGAGCAGACCCCTCCGGAATTGGCTGCGGATATTGCAGACAGAGGCATAGTCTTAACCGGTGGCGGAAGCTTGCTTAACGGTTTGGAAGAACTGATTTCCGAAAGAACGGGAATTAATTGCATGACAGCCGAAGATCCCATGACGGCAGTTGCCATCGGAACAGGTAAGTATGTTGAGTTCCTGTCAGGATACAAAGGCGAGTCATAAAAGAAACTAATTTGAGAGGTTTTTTATGGTAAAGGGACTGTATACTGCTTGGACCGGTATGGTTCAGCAGGAAAAGAGAATGGACGTGTTGACCAATAATTTGGCCAATGCCGACACTAACGGATATAAAAAAGAAGGTGCTACGGCACAGTCCTTTGATGCTCTTTTGGCATTCAAAATAAAAGATGCCTCCGAAGGATACAGAACCGCCAAGAAAATAGGCTTTAACAATCCCGGTGTTAAAATCGGAGAAGGTTATACGGATTTTTCTCAGGGACCTTTAAAGGAAACGGGAAACACTTATGATTTGGCACTTACGGACAGCGGATTTTTCGCTGTTGAGTTTACCGACAAAGCCGGAAATACTTCGGTAAAGTACACACGAGACGGTAATTTTACCGTTGATGCCGAAGGAAATCTGAAAACACAGGACGGAGATTTCGTATTAAACGCAGACGGAGAACACGTAACCGTCAGCACTACGGCAGCAGACACCGCCATCAATACATCCGGACAGATTATTCAGGACGGAAAGGTAGTTGACACTCTGAAAATTACCGATTTTGAAGATTATAATTACCTGATTCGATACGGTGAGAATTTCTTTGAACCTGTCGAAGGAGCTACGGAAAAGGAACCCAAGGCCGGAGTTTATGCAGGCTTTTTGGAAACTTCAAACATTTCTGTTGTTTCGGAAATGGTCGATATGATAACCGTAGCGAGAGAGTATGAGAGCAATCAGAAACTGATTACGACGATTGATTCAACATTGGAAATATCATCAAATCAGTTAGGAAAAATATAAGGAGGTATAAGTAATGGTTAGAAGTTTATGGACAGCGGCAACCGGAATGAATGCCCAACAGACAAATGTAGATACAATAGCCAATAACTTGGCCAATGTTAATACCACGGGTTACAAGACTCAGTCCGCACAGTTTAAGTCATTACTGTACCAAACATTGCAGACGGCTACCACTACTGCAAACGGTGATCCCAAACCTACTTCTTCGCAGGTGGGACTCGGTGTCAGAAATTCTTCGATTAATTCGATTTTTTCACAGGGTAGTTTGCTTGATTCCGCATCCGATACGGCTTTTGCAATAGAAGGCGACGGATTCTTTGCCATAAAGAATGCAAACGGAGATACGAATTACACCAGAAACGGTGACTTTACATGGGCTACAAACGGTTCGAGCGGAATGATGCTGACCACACAGGATGGTTTGGCAGTGCTTGACTCAAACGGAAAGGCGATTACGCTGGGTTCTCAGTATGTTACCAGCAAGATTACCATTACGGCTGAGGGTGACATCTGTTATCCCGATGCTTCCAACAATCCCAAGTCGCTGGGAATGAAGATAGGTGTATATCAGTTCAATAACCCGGGCGGACTTGAAAGAACCGGAGATTCTTTGTGGAAAACTACCGCAGCCAGCGGAACGGCCATGAATGAAGCAACCAACAAGAACCTTCAGAAATCACGTGTGGTTCAGGGATACTTGGAAGGATCAAACGTTGAAGTAGCTACGGAAATGGTTAATTTGATTGTGGCTCAAAGAGCATATGAAATGAATTCCAAGGCCATTACGACCACGGATGAAATGATGCAGACGGCCAACAACTTGAAGAGATAATTGTTGAGGTTTATTGATGGATATCGGAAGCGTTAATAACGCATACGCAGAATATATACAATCACAAAATACGGTTTCGAATAAATTGTCCGATCAACTTAAATCTGCCGATTATTCGAAGGCATCCGAAGATGAACTGCTCGATGCCTGCAAGCAGTTTGAGGCATATTTCCTTGAGCAGGTCTTTAAAGGAATGGAAAAAACCGTGGACTGTTTTAAGGATGAAGAAGCAACATCGAATTATTCAAACAGCATGGTTGGATATTTCGAAGATACAGCCATTCAGAAGTTGGCTGAAACATCAACGGATATTCAGGGACTTGGCCTTGCGCAAAGCCTTTATGAACAAATGAAACGCAATTACGGTTTATAATAAGCGACCTTTACCGGAAACGGTAAAGGTTTGATTTTTCCTTAGCTTAACCGGCGGGGAATCCCGGATTCTATTATCATGGATACAATCACAGGTTACGTCGACCACATTATCTATCACAATAACGAGAACGGATATACAGTGCTTTCCTTAGTCACTACGGACAAAGAAGAGCTTATTTGCGTAGGTACTTTTTTGAACGTGGACACGGGTATGAGCCTAGAATTAACAGGCGATTATGTAGAACATCCGACTTACGGCACACAGTTTAAGATAACCGAGTACAAAGAAACGGTTCTTTCCGACAAAATAAGCATACAAAGATATCTCTCTTCGGGAACCATCAAGGGCATTGGTGAAGCTTTGGCTAAACGAATAGTTGACAAATTCGGCGACAAAACCTTTGAAATAATGGAGAACGAGCCGGAAAGACTATCCGAAGTAAAAGGAATTTCGGACAGAATAGCGCAGGAAATCGGGGCACAGGTATTTGAAAAGAGAAAAATGCGTGATGCTTTTATCTACCTGCAGAAATTCGGTATTACCAATAATCTGGCGGTCAAAATTTATGATGTTTACAAAGATGATGTTTATCGTGTGATGACTGAAAACCCGTACAGAATTGCCGAAGATATTCAGGGCGTCGGCTTCAAAAGAGCCGATGAGATAGCTGAAAAGATAGGGATTAATATCGATTCGGAATACAGAATACGATGCGGTGTTTTGTATGCTTTATCTCAAAGCAGCCAAGACGGCCATACATATCTTCCGATGGAGGAATTACTCGCAAGAAGTGAGGAACTTTTGAGCGTTTCTTCCGAAGAAATATATCCGGTGATTGTCAATTTGTCTGTAGAGAAAAAACTCATAATCAAGAAAGATAAAGTATATAATCCTTCATTTTTCTATGCGGAGTTATCCTGTGCAAAAATGCTTTATGATTTGGATATCTGCATGGATGAAGAATTGTTTGAAAAAGAAAAGAAACGTGTCGATGCGATTATTTCCAAAATAGTGGCCGAGTCCGGTATCGAAAGCGATGAATATCAGACAAATGCCGTATACGAAGTGCTGAAGCACGGAATCGTAATTATTTCCGGAGGACCCGGAACCGGAAAAACAACAACCATTAATACCATTATTCGGTATTTCATCGAAGAAGGGATGGATATTCTTCTGGCAGCGCCCACGGGAAGAGCCGCCAAGAGAATGCAGGAAGCGACCGGATATGAGGCCAAAACGATACACCGACTTTTGGAAGTCAGTGCACCTTCCATGGAGGAAGGGAAAAAATCCTTTTTTGAAAGGAATGAAGAAAATCCCCTTGAGGCCGACGTTGTCATAGTGGATGAAATGTCCATGATAGACATCAATTTGTTCAAGGCCCTTTTGAGCGCCGTCAGTGTGGGAACCAGACTGGTGTTGGTCGGAGACGTGGATCAGCTGCCGTCGGTGGGACCGGGGCAGGTACTAAAGGACTTGATAGATTCGAACTGCTTTTGTACCGTAATGCTGAAGAAAATATTCAGACAATCGGCCGAATCGGATATCGTGTTGAATGCCCACAAGATAAACGAAGGAAAGCAGATTTTACTCGATAACAAGTCGAAGGATTTCTTTTTCCTGGAGAGACAATCGTATGATGTGATATATAAGCACATGGTTTTGCTGATAAAAGAAAAGCTTCCGCCCTATGTAGCGGCCGAGCCCTTGGATATCCAGGTGCTGACGCCGATGCGCAAAGGCAATCTTGGTGTGGAAGTCTTAAACGATGTGCTGCAGGAGCAACTGAATCCGCCTTCGCCGCAGAAGCGGGAATACAAATATGCTGACCATGTGTTCAGAGAAGGCGATAAGGTAATGCAGATAAAAAACGATTACCAACTGACATGGCAGATAGTCAGCAAATACAATATTCCCATTGATGAAGGCACCGGAGTGTTCAACGGGGATACAGGTATAATAAAAGCGATTGACCAACACGGTCAAACGCTGACCGTCGAATATGATGAAGGGCGACTGGTAGATTATTCTTTCAGCATGCTGGATGAGCTGGAATTGGCATATGCCGTTACGGTTCACAAATCGCAGGGTTCGGAATACCCTGCCGTGATAATACCGATAATATCGGGACCTTCGATGCTCTTAAACAGAAATCTGCTGTATACCGCGGTAACACGTGCCAGAAAATGCGTTACGGTTCTCGGGTCCGAAAAGACTGTCAGGGAAATGATAGAAAATTCTCAGGTGAACAAAAGGTACTGTTCCCTGAAAAACAGAATTACGGAGGTTTATAATTGCGGTTAGGTAAAATTTTAACCGATTTAATCTTTCCGCCGAGGTGCCCCATATGTGATGATATTCTCCCTTTCGGGAAGGAAGCACCCTGCGGAAAATGCGCAAAAAAGGTAAAATATATAAAAGAACCGTTTTGCTTAAAATGCGGAAAGGCACTTACGGAGGATAAGGAATATTGTGAGGATTGTAAGAACCGCAAACATTATTTCAAACAGGGCGTTTCCGTATTCGAATACGGAAGCATTTCGGATTCTTTATACAGATTCAAAAACAAAGGGCGGCGCGAGTACGCTTCTTACTATGCAAAAATTCTTTATGAACAAAAGAAAGATTGGATTCGTGCCGTTAATCCCGATGCATTAATTCCTGTTCCGATACATGATTCCAAACTCAGAAAGCGCGGATACAATCAGGCGGAGATTCTCTCCCGTGAACTGTCGGCTCTTTGCAATATTCCCACAAATACCAAATTAATAAGTCGAATTAAAAAGACTGTTCCGTTAAAGGATTTGTCAGCTTCGGAGCGTCAAAATAATTTGAAAAAGGCTTTCAAAATAGGCTCAGATGTTGTAAAATTGAAGTCAATTATAATCATTGATGACATATTTACCACAGGCAGTACGATAGATGAGATAGCGCGTACTGTTACGGAGGCATTTCCGTGTGAAATTTATTTCATGACGATTACTACCGGAAGAGGTATTTAGGAAAGGACGATGTTTATGAACGTTAAGAATTGTAGAAAATGCGGTAAGATGTTCAACTATGTTTTGGGACCGATTATTTGTCCTGATTGTACAACGGCACAGGAAGAGCTTTTCCAGCAGGCAAAGGCATACGTACAGGATCACCCCGGATGCGATATCCCCGAACTTGCCGATAACGTAGATGTAGATGTCAATCAGATTCGTCAGTGGATCAGAGAAGAAAGATTGCAGTTTAGTGAAGATTCCCCCATCCGTATTGCTTGTGAAGGCTGCGGAACGATGATTCGCTCCGGAAAATATTGTGATAAGTGTAAGGCTGATATGAATTCCGGATTTAAGGATGCTTTCGGACTTAACAGAAAAGCTCCCGAACCGATACAGAAAAAGAGAGAATCAGACGGAAACAAGATGAGATTCTTGTAAGATTTATGGTTAGCGAAGAAAAAGTAATATTAATGACAAAACTTGCTACCTTCGAAAAAGAAGAGAGCAGGAAGAATATGAACATTGTTAATTATTTTCGTAGTGATTACATTGGCTTTCAGGTTCTGAAAGCCATTGTTGCCGCTACGATATCTTTTGTTGCAATTTTTTGCGTATACATTTTTTACAATTTTGAATCATTGATGGAGGATATTTATAATCTTGACCTTTTGGAAGAAGGAAAGAGCATTATTATCATCTATCTTTGTGCAGTAGGCGCGTACGCAATTATTGCATATATCGTGTATGCACACAGATACTCAAAAGCAAAACGCAAATTGAAGGATTATTACGTGAATCTCAGAAAGCTGGAGAATCTGAACAATAACAGGTTATAGAGGAAGTTTTATGAAATCTTTGTTGGAAGCAAAGCAACTGTTAAGAAATTTTATTAACAAATATGAAGCGTATGTCAAACCGATTTATAAACTCATTATTGCTTTAACAGCATTTTTAATGATAAACGGACAATTGGGATACATGCACAAGATCGACAATGTTTCGATAGCTTTGATTGCTGCATTAATGTGTTCGTTTATGCCGATGAACTTCATAGTTTTGGTCAGCGCCGTTTTCATTTTGCTGCACATGTATGCGTTGTCTTTGGAATGCGCGATTATTGTGCTGGTATTGTTCATGGTACTGTTCCTTTTGTACTTCAGATTTTCGCCTAACGATACCATTGTTGTGGTATTGACCCCGATATGTACGGCATTGGGAATTCCGTATGTTATGCCTGTGGCAATGGGACTGCTGGGAGGACCGTATTCAGCCGTTTCTGTAGGATGCGGTGTGATTGTGAGTTTCGTCCTTTCGTCAATTCAAGACAGTGCTGCGGCACTTGAAACCATGGCAACCGAAGATATGGCTACCAGATTCAGATTTATCATTGACGGTATTTTGGACAACAAAGTCATGGTTCTGTTTATTGTGGCTTTTGCCGTTACCATAGTTTTGGTATATGTAATCAAGCGTCTGCCCATCAATTATTCGTGGCCGATAGCAATAGTATCCGGTGCGGTTTTGGATGCCATCATTATTCTGGTCGGAGATTTGGCTATAGATGCCGAAATTTCCATCGGAGGACTTGTTTTGGGAACCATCCTTTGTGTGGCAGTCGGATTTGTGATTCAATTCTTTGCATTTAATGTTGATTACAATCGAGCTGAAAAATTGCAGTTCGAAGATGATGAATATTATTATTACGTAAAAGCGGTTCCGAAAATAACGGTTTCCGTACCCACTAAAACAGTAAAGAAGATTAATTCTTCAAAGAAACGTCCGCCTCAAAGGCCAAGGAGCAATGCACAAATAGATGAGTGATAAGCTGTCTACTTTTCAAACATACCTGTCACAGGTTACAGGTATCAGAATTGCCGACATTGTAGAGATTATCATTATTTCCGTATTGATCTATAACATTTTGGTATGGATCAAAAAGACCAAGGCATGGTCTTTGCTTAAAGGAATATTGGTAATAGCTTTCTTTGTGTTGGTCGCAGCTTACTTTGAAATGAATACTATCCTGTGGATAGTAAATAATTTGTTCTCGGTTGCCGTAATGGCGGTTGTAGTTATTTTGCAGCCCGAGCTTCGAAAGGCTGTCGAGGACCTCGGAAGAAAGAACTTCTTTGCTTCCCTTATTCCTTTTGATATTTCAAAGGGCTCGAATACAGGCAGATTTTCCGACAAGACCATTTCGGAGATATGCAGGGCCTGTGTTGAGATGGGAAAGGTAAAAACCGGAGCATTAATAGTAATTGAACAGGAACAGTCTCTGGCAGAGTATGAACGTACCGGAATCGAAGTAGATGCGGTTGTTACCAGCCAGTTGCTGATAAATATATTTGAACATAATACCCCTTTGCACGATGGAGCTGTGGTAGTACGCGGCGACAGAATCACTTCTGCTACGTGCTATCTTCCTTTGTCTGACAACATGATGCTTTCAAAGGATTTGGGAACCCGCCACAGAGCAGGTGTGGGTATTTCCGAAGCAACGGATTCGATGACGGTTATAGTATCCGAAGAGACAGGAAAGATTTCCGTTGCTTATATGGGACAGCTTTCAAGAAACCTTGATGCTGAAAGCCTAAAGAAAAAACTGCAGACGATTCAGAATAAGAGTGAAGAAGATTCTTCCCGCAAGAAAATTGTATGGAAAGGGAGGAATAAGTCGTGAAAAAGAAAATTACAAATAACCTGGGACTTAAGATAATCTCTCTTTTTGCATCAATAATTCTATGGATTGTTGTTACGGGTATTTCGGATCCGGCGGTTACACAGACGTTTTACAATATTCCGGTCAAGCTGATGCACACCGAAATAGTGACTGATAAAAACTGCGAATATGAGGTACTCGAAAATACCGACGTACTTCAGAAAGTTACGATTAAAGCACCTCATTCCGTTATCACACAGATACATGCGGATGACATTGAAGCTGTTGCGGACTTTAATAACATCGGACCGAACAATACCGTTAAAATTGAACTGAGTGCCGGCTCCATGGGTGACAGCTTACAGAGCATTATCGGCAGTTCCGATATATTAAAGCTTGATGTTCAAAACAGAAAGACCAAGACTTTTGCGTTGAAGACCGATGTAACCGGTTCCGTTTCCGAAGGATATATTATCGGAGATGCGGAAGCAAACCAGAACCTTGTACGTGTAACCGGTGCTGAATCGTTGATAGACCAGATAGCCAAGGCCAGCGTGGAGGTTGATGTTACGGGATTTACCGAGAGCGTCAGCACTTCTTCGGAAATCAAATTCTTTGATTCCGAAGGAAAGAACATCAAATCGGACAAGTTTACCATGAATATAAAGAATGCCTATGTTAATGTTGAAATCCTTAAGGAAAAGGATGTGACGGTAGTCTTTTCGGCATCGGGAGAGGCATATCCCGGATACAGGGCCACAGGAAATGTTGTTTCGTCTGTTGATACTGTTAAGATATGCGGTGAGGAAAGTATTCTTTCCGGCATTAATTCACTTGTTATTCCGGACAGCGCCATTGACATTACGGGACAGAAGGAAACATTTGTCACAAGCGTTAATATAGCTGCATTCCTGCCCGAAGGTGTTAAACTGGTTGACACTGCCGACAATACCGCTTCCGTTACGGTTGAGATAGAGGCCGAGAGTACAAAGCGTATCGCCCTGGATTCCGAAGATATCAGCGTGCTGAATCTTTCGGATGAATATAAAGCTACGATTTCGTTGGAGGACAACACTTTCGTAGAACTGATAGGATTGGATGCCGACTTGAATCTTTTAAACAAGTCCAATATTTATCCGACCGTTAATGTGGCGACCTATATGGATACTGTCGGAATGGAAACTATCGAAGACGGCTTCTATTCAATGTATGTGGACTTTGTGGTTCCGGACGACGTAACGATTGTGGATCAGGTTGTTGCCACAATACATATTCAGTCAAAACAGTGATATTCAATAAATTAGTGACGTCAGGATAATCCTGTGATATAATCTTCGGAGTGTATATTTTTGACTGCTAAGATTAAGAAATGAGGATATATTATGAAGAAGTTAAAGGTAGTGTTATTACTTGCACTTGCTTCGACCGTATTGTTGTTCGGATGTAAGGGTGATGAAGTTCAGACACCGTCTGTTGTCGTTGAACCTATTCTTGATGCAACACCTGCAGCAGAAAATCCTACGGAAGCTCCTGTTGCCGATGAAGATTTACCTCCCGAGGAGGGAATGGTAAAGAGCAGAATTACCAATGAATGGGTTACCGAAGAGCAGAATAATCAGAGACCTGTTGCAGTAATGATACCGAACTCTTCAACTGCCAGCCATTTTGGACTTTCAAATGCTGCAGTACTGTACGAAGTAAACGTTGAAGGCGAAATGACCAGATTGATGGCCGTTTTTGACAAATGGCAGGATATGACCAAAATCGGAAATATTCGTTCGTGCCGTGACTACTACGTTTATTGGTCATTTGAATGGGATGCCATATACATTCATTTCGGAGGACCTTGGTACATTTATGATGTAATCGGCAGAGAAGATACCGACAATATTGACTGTATTTCACAGCCTGATGTAGGAAAGTATAACAACGCTTATACTAACCTGGCATTCAGAGATGATGCAAAGAATTCGACGGATAATGCATTTACCAGTGCCGAAAATATTAAAGAAGCCTGCGACAGTTTGGGTATTTCCCTTACATATCGTGACGGTTATGCAGATCCTTATCATTATAAGTTCGCCAGCAATGCTACACCGAATATGCTGACTCAGTATCCGGATGCATTTTCGGCTAACAAGATTGATATGTCTGAAGCATATCCCATGACGAACTCATATTTCATTTATAATGAGGAGACAGGAACTTACGACAGATTCCAGCATTTCCCCAAGTCATCCGACGAACCGCATGTCGACTTGGCTAATAATGAACAGTTGTCATTCAAGAACGTTATAGTTCAGAATACATATCATGAAGTCAGAGACGAAAAAGGCTATTTGGCATTCCAGTGTCATGATACTACCAGAGACGGATATTTCTTTACCAACGGAAAGGGAATTCATGTAACCTGGAAGAAAGAATCCGACTACGGTGCTACCAGATATTATGATGATGACGGTAACGAAGTTGAATTTAACACAGGAAAAACCATGGTTCTCATAGTTGAAGACGGAGATACCATTTTGGTAGATGACAAAGAATATACAGCAAAGAAATAAGTTAATGCATAATGAAACGCCCCGGTAAAAATACCGGGGCGCTTTTTATTGAAATTAATTATTCTCCCAAACCGTTTTCGATAGCATCGATCAATGAAGAAAGAGCAACGGTCTCATCTTCACCGTCACAGGCTATTTCTATTTCATCACCGCATTTTACACATGCCCCAAGGACACTTAAAACACTTTTGGCATTTGCTGTATTGCCTCTGAAGGAAAACGTGATAAGCGATTTGAACTGCATCGCTTCTTTACACAATATTCCGGCAGGGCGTAGGTGTAAGCCGGTAGGGTTTTTGATAACCACTTTCTGACTAACCATTTGTAACTCCTCCAATAACCATAATACATGCATAGTATAGCACTTAATTATAAATATCACAAGTTACGTTTGAGTTTATTAAGTCTTGTTTATATACGGCGAAAATAGTAAAATAAACAATGTATGATTACAATTAGGAAAGGTATGGTCTTTTGTATGAAAAAGATTATGATAACCGGGTGTAACGGACAGTTGGGACGAGCTATGAATATAGCATTGGCACCCTTTAGTGACATTGAATTAATCAATACTGACGTGGCTGAACTGGATATTACGAATGTGGATGCGGTTCTTAAATTTGTGCGTGAATGCAAGCCTGAAGTAATAGTAAACTGTGCTGCTTACACGGCAGTAGACAAGGCCGAATCGGATTGGGACAATGCTTACAGAATTAATGCAATCGGCCCCAGAAATCTTAGTATTGCTGCGACGGATATAAAATCAAAACTGGTTCATGTTTCGACGGATTATGTTTTTGACGGTACCGCTACCAAACCCTATACGGAGTTTGACAAGCCGAATCCGCAGGGAGCATACGGAAAAACTAAACTGGCCGGTGAAGAATTTGTCAAAGACTTTGCTGACAAATATTTTATCTTCAGAACGGCATGGTTATACGGCGACGGCAAAAATTTCGTAAAAACAATGCTTCGTCTGTCTGAAGATCATGATGAAGTAAAGGTGGTATGTGATCAGGTCGGATCTCCTACCAGTTCGGAAGAATTGGCCAAGGCGATAGTGTCGCAGATGTTTAGCGATAACTACGGAACCTTCCACGCAACATGTGAAGGAAGCTGTTCATGGGCTGATTTTACCAAGGAAATATTCCGCCTTGCGGGAAAGGGTACAAAAGTTGTACCCATTACGGCTGCAGAATATGGAGCCGCAGCTCCCAGACCGGCATATTCGATATTGGATAATTACATGCTTCGACTGACTTCGGATTACATGTTCGCCGATTGGCATGATGCCATAGAAAAGTATCTGAAGGAGATGTAAATCCATGGGTTCATTTAACGAATTAATCAGAAATTCAATTCTGATAGCACCGATAACTGCGTGGCTATTGGCACAGATTATTAAAACGATACTGCACGCCATCATAAATAAGGGATTTGTAGCAGAAAGAATGATTGGTGGCGGAGGAATGCCCAGTTCTCATTCGGCTACGGTTTGCGCATTGGCTACCAGCGCAGGTATGGTATACGGCGTGGCCAGCTTTGAATTTGCCATGACTGCCATTTTTGCGATTGTCACCATGTATGATGCAATGGGTGTTCGCAGAGAAACGGGAATACAGGGCGAAGTAATCAATGACATGCTGGAAATTTTCAAGGATATGGGTAAAAAAATCGGTCCCGAAAAAGCACTTAAGGAATTGATAGGTCATACTCCATTGCAGGTATTGATGGGTGGCATATTGGGAATTGTAGTCGCAGTAGTTATGAATAACATGGCATTTTTTAAGTAATGCCGGAATTATAAAGGAAGGATTATCATTATGCAGAAAACAGCACTTATTACAGGAATTACCGGTCAGGACGGTTCATATTTGGCCGAGTTCTTACTCGAAAAAGGTTACGTGGTTCACGGCCTTATCAGACGACACAGTATTTCAAATACGGCCAGAATAGATCATATATTAAGATCCGATTACAACAACGTTAAATTCTTTTTGCACTATGCGGATACTACCGATTCCAGCAATCTGATGAGATTGATCGGAGAAATCAGACCTGACGAAGTATACAATTTGGCTGCTCAGTCACACGTCGGAGTATCGTTTGAAGTTCCGGAATATACTGCGGAGGCTACAGGTGTCAGCACATTAAAGCTTCTGGAGGCTATTCGTGTAAACGGAGGCAATTGCAGATATTACCAGGCTTCCACATCGGAATTATTCGGAGGAATTCCGGAGACAGCTCCTCAATCCGAAAAAACACCGTTTTATCCCAAGAGCCCTTACGGTGCTGCGAAGCTTTATTCGTACTGGATTACTGTAAATTACAGAGAAAGCTACAACATGTTTGCCTGCAACGGCATCTTGTTTAACCATGAATCACCCAGAAGAGGTGAGAATTTCGTAACGAGAAAAATAACACTCGCTATTGCAAATATAATGGCCGGCAAGCAGCAAAAACTTTCTTTGGGAAATATGAATGCAAAGAGAGACTGGGGATTTGCGGGAGACTACGTTAAAGGTATGTGGATGATGCTCCAGCAGGATAAGCCCGATGACTTTGTACTTGCAACAAATGAGACTCATACTGTCAGAGAATTTGTTGAAGAGGCATTCAAACAGCTGGGAATAATAATCAGATGGGAAGGAACCGGTGTAGACGAAAAGGGATACGATTCAAAGACAGGACGTCTTTTGGTTGATATTAATCCCGAGTTTTATCGTCCTGCCGAAGTTGAGTTCCTTTGGGGTGACTGCACAAAGGCGGAGAAGACCCTCGGATGGAAGAGAGATGTCGACTTTGCGGCTTTGGTTAGAATGATGATGGATTCCGACATGAAAGAAATCGTAGGAAAAGACTGCGATGAATATAAAAAAGAGGTGGAACAGTAAATGAATAAAGATGACAAGATTTACGTTGCCGGTCATAGAGGATTGGTCGGTTCTGCAATATGTCGTTCACTTGAGCGAAGCGGATATACCAATGTTATAGGGCGCACGCATAAAGAACTTGATTTGACAAATCAGGCTGCCGTAAATGAATTTTTTGAAAAGGAAAGACCTGATGTTGTTGTTTTGGCGGCAGCTAAAGTTGGAGGAATCAATGCTAACAATACCACGCCGGCAGAATTTGCCTATATCAATATGCAGATTCAGTGCAACGTGATTAACTGTGCTCATCAATATAAGGTAAAGAAACTGTTATTCCTGGGAAGCACCTGTATATATCCCAGAATGGCACCTCAGCCGATTCCGGAAGATGCCTTGCTTACGGGTCCTTTGGAAGAAACAAATGAAGCGTATGCAATTGCCAAAATTTCCGGTCTTGAGATGTGCAAATTTTACAAGCGTCAATACGGGGATAATTTTATCAGCTGTATGCCTACCAATCTTTACGGACCGCATGATAACTACGATCTTCAGGGCTCTCATGTAATGCCCGCTATGATCAGAAAATTCCATGACGCAAAAGTTAACGGTGCAAAGAGCGTTGAATTATGGGGTACGGGAACACCTCTTCGTGAATTCTTATACGTAGACGATATGGCAGACGCCTGTGTATTCCTGCTTGAAAACTACGATGGCGAACAGCATGTCAATATCGGAACAGGTGTTGAAGTTACGATTAAGGAATTGGCTGAAACCGTTAAGAAAGTAGTGGGCTACGAAGGCGAAATTGTATGGAATACAGATATGCCTGACGGAACACCCAGAAAATTGACAGATGTAACCAAACTTCACAATTTGGGATTTAAGCATAAGGTTGACCTTGATGAAGGCGTGGAACTGGCCTATCAATGGTTTAAAGATAATGTTGATAACGCCAGACTTTAAGGAGGATTACTAAAGTGGTCGAGGTCTTAAACGGCGGTGCGTATTTACTTAACGGCACCGAAATTATTGAAGATAGCAATGAAGCGTTACAAAATGTCGCTTCGAAAACATCACAGAGCATAACCAAGGAAGAAGCAAAGAAAAACACTATTGCTTACGGTATTTTGGAAAGCCATAATACTTCGGGCAATATGAGAAAACTAAAGATTAAGTTTGATAAACTGACCAGTCATGACATTACTTTTGTCGGAATCATTCAGACTGCACGTGCATCAGGACTTACCAAGTTCCCCATACCCTATGTTTTGACAAATTGTCACAACTCGCTTTGCGCGGTAGGCGGAACGATTAACGAAGATGACCACATGTTTGGATTAACATGTGCCAAGAAGTACGGCGGAGTATATGTACCTCCCCATCAGGCCGTTATTCATCAGTTCGCCCGTGAAATGCTTTCCGGCGGCGGAAAAATGATTTTGGGTTCCGATTCGCATACCAGATACGGTGCGTTGGGAACAATGGCTATGGGCGAAGGCGGCCCCGAGCTGGTAAAGCAGCTTTTGAATCAAACTTACGATATTAACATGCCCGAAGTTGTAGGCGTATATCTTGAAGGAGCTCCTCAAAGAGGCGTAGGCCCTCAGGACGTAGCGCTTGCTATCATCGGAGCAGTGTTCAAGACAGGCTATGTAAAGAACAAAGTAATGGAGTTCGTAGGTCCCGGTGTTTCGTCGTTAAGCGCTGATTTCAGAATCGGAATTGATGTAATGACTACCGAAACAACCTGCCTTTCATCCATCTGGAGAACAGATGATGAGATAAAGAAGTTCTACGAAATTCATGGCAGAACAGAAGAGTATAAAGAACTGAATCCCGGAAAGACGGCTTATTACGATGGATTGATTAAGATTGATTTAGGTGCGATCAAACCCATGATTGCCATGCCGTTCCACCCGAGTAATACATATACCATCGAAGAATTTAACGCCAATCTCAAAGATATTCTGCACGACGTTGAGGAAAAGGCTTTGGTTTCTTTGGATGGTGCCGTTCCTTATTCGTTAAGCAGCAAAGTCAGAGACAACGCATTCTACGTAGATCAGGGTATTATTGCAGGATGCGCGGGCGGCGGATTTGAGAATATTTGTGCCGCAGCTGATATTTTGAAGGAAAAATATATCGGTTCGGATGGATTTACATTAAGTGTATATCCCGCATCGATGCCCATTTATATGGAATTAATCAGAAACGGTGTAGCCGCTACCATCATGGAGACAGGTGCCGTATTGAAGACCGCTTTCTGCGGCCCTTGCTTCGGAGCCGGAGATACACCTGCCAATAATGCATTCAGTATTCGTCATTCAACACGTAATTTCCCCAACAGAGAGGGATCAAAATTACAGAGCGGCCAGATAGCATCAGTAGCTTTGATGGATGCTCGTTCCATCGCTGCAACGGCAGCAAACAAAGGACGTCTGTGTGCCGCTACCGATGTTGATGCTTCTTTCGGTGTTTACGAATATCATTTCGATAAGAAGATATATGAAAACAGAGTATTTGATTCCAAGGGTGTGGCAGATCCCGACTGTGAGATTCAGTTTGGCCCCAACATCAAGGATTGGCCTAAGATGACATCCCTGCCCGAGAATTTGATTCTTAAAGTTGTATCGGAGATTCATGATCCTGTTACTACTACGGACGAGTTGATTCCTTCGGGAGAAACCTCTTCATACAGATCAAATCCTTTGGGACTTGCAGAGTTTACTTTGTCAAGAAAGGATCCTTTGTATGTAGGACGCGCAAAGGAAATCAAGAAGGCTCAGGATACTCTGATGGAGGGCACATGTCCTTGCGAGACTATCCCCGAAATCAAGGAAGTAATGGACGTAATTAAGTCCAAGTTCGCTGATGTATCCAAAGACAATATCGGATTCGGTTCGACAATTTTCGCAGTAAAGCCCGGAGACGGTTCAGCCAGAGAACAGGCTGCCAGCTGCCAGAAGGTTTTGGGCGGATGGGCCAATATTGCCAATGAATATGCCACAAAGAGATACCGTTCGAACCTGATTAACTGGGGAATGCTGCCGTTCCTTATCAAAGAAGGCGACTTGCCGTTTAAGAATCTTGACTACATATTTGTTCCTGAGATTCGAAGCAAGGTTTTGTCAAAGAGTGAAGTAATAAAGGCATATGCCGTTAAAGGAAATGACCTTAAGGAATTTGAACTGACGCTCGGAGACATGACCGACGAAGAGAGACAGATTATTTTGAAAGGATGTCTCATAAATTACAACAGAGTTTAGGAGCCTAGGAGTCAAAGATGATTAATTGTCCCGGATGCGGAGGAAATCTTAAATTTAATATTGCATATCAATTGATGCATTGTGATTTCTGCGGAAACAATTACGACCCGTATGATTTTGATCAAAAATCCGAAGACGGTCAAGAAGTCACGGACTATGATATTACGATTTTCACATGTCCCGAATGTGCCGGCGAAATTGAAAGCACGGACACGGATATTACGGGATTTTGTCCTTTCTGCGGTGCATCGACTATTTTTTATTCCAGATTGTCGAAGGAAGAAAAGCCTGATTATATTATTCCTTTTGCGATTACGAAAGAGGATTGTAAAAAAGCATATGCCAACAAGGCAAATAAGGCATTGTTTTTGCCGAAAGCATATAAAGATCCGGCCTTTATCGACAGTTTCAGAGGAATATATATGCCCTACTGGTCATACGATATCGATATGAACGGAGATTATTTGGTCCAGGGCGAAATCGATGAGCGTCACGGTGACTATATACATCACAAGCATTATGATTTGACCGGAGAAATCGACAGTTTTTATCATGGTATAAATTACGATGCTTCTTCGTCTTTTTCCGATGAAATATCCGAGCGTATCGCTCCGTATGATATCAAAAAGAAAAAGGCTTTTACGGCAGGCTTTTTGAGCGGTTTCTATGGAGATACCGCGGATGTGGGTTCCGGGACATACCAAAGAGATGCCTTGGAACTTTCAAAGAACAATGCTTATACACAGCTGGGCAAGGTTCCCAATTATTCAAAGCACCATATTAAAAGAGATGCCGGCAAAAATGATTTAAGTATCAGGTTGACGGGAACGGACAGAACTTTGTTCCCTGTATGGTTTATGTCCTACAGACATAAAGACAGAGTGGCATATGTTACGGTGAATGCACAAACGGGAAAAGTTGCTGCGGATATGCCCATAAGCATTCCAAAGTACTTTGCTTTTTGCGGTGTTGTTGCACTGGGATTATTCCTTTTGCTGAATTTCCTGTTTACTTTTAAACCGATTACCACGGCAATTATTACAGGGGTCATTGCACTGATAGCCTTGTTTATGTATTTGGGCGAAAAGGCCGCAATCGAAGATCGTGATAATGGTAAATACGATAAAGGGAAACGTGCAAAAGGCGTGAAGATTAAAAATAAGAAAACGAAACAGGATGTGGAGACGTTCCCTATTATTGCGTGTGTTATAGCATTTGTACTGCCGGTTATCGATGCGATTTTCCAAAGCGTAAAAGACTATGTTCACTATGGAATATCGATTATTTCATCGATACTTATCGGAATAGCGTTTGTATATCTCATAAAGAACTTTAACCTTCTGTGTACCAGAAGATTGCCTCAGTTCGATAAGAAGGGAGGCGATGACAATGCGTAAATTGTACAAAACATTGTTTGCATGTATCGCGGCCCTCGTAACAGTATCGTCTGTTGTGTTTGTGAATGCAAAAGCCGGCGGACACTACGAAGTATTTGTGGATGATCAGGCCTGCCTGTTTACGGATGATGAAATAGACGAGTTACTCGAGGAAATGGATCCGATTACCGAGTACGGAAATGTCGGAGTTATTACCATCGATATGAATGCGTATTCTTCAACCGCTGATTTTGCGACGGATTATATCGATTACTATTACGGAATGTATTCCGATTCGGTTGTATTTGTCATTGATATGGATAACAGATGGCTCGATGTTACTTCCGAAGGAAATTTGATGGACAGCATAACGCCTACAAAGGCGGATATTATCACCGATAACATTTATCACTATGCTGAGGACGGCGATTATTTTAGATGTGCAAAGAGAGCCGTTAATTTAATTTACGATGTGCTGGCCGGAAACAAGATTGCGCAGCCCATGAAGTATCTGAGTAACGGATGTGTCGCAATATTACTGTCCTTGATTATAGGATACATAGTTGCGAGATCCGCCAGCTCTACCGCAAAGGCTTCCGACGCGCAAAAACTTGCCAATATTTTTACGCAGTTTAAGGTTCGTAATCCTAAAGCCACATATACGGGCGAAACCAAAGAGTATTCGCCTCGTTCTTCGTCAAGCGGCGGAGGCGGTGGCGGAGGCGGCGGAGGAGGACATTCTTCCAGCGGCGGTCACGGATTCTAAGATACGGAGTTAAGAACATGAGATTATTGTCGGTTATCGTACCCTGTTTCAATGAGCAGGAGAATATTGAAGATTTTTACAACGAGTTTCATAAAACGGCCGAAATTCTGTCCGAAAAGGATTTGGCGTATGAAATTGTGTTTGTGGACGATGGCTCAAAGGACGAGACGGTAAACAGAATAAAGGAATTGGCAAAGAAAGATAAAAATGTGCATCTGATTTCTTTTTCGAGAAATTTCGGAAAGGAAGCGGCCATGTATGCCGGACTGTCAAAGGCAAACGGTGACCTTTTGGTATTTATGGATGCCGATTTGCAGGATCCGCCGGCTTTACTGCCACAGATGGTTGATTATCTCGATGAAGGGTATGATTCTGTGGCCACCAGACGTGTTACCAGAAAAGGTGAGCCGCCGATCAGAAGTTTTTTTGCCAGAGCTTTTTATAAGATTATGCGCAAAATATCGAAGACCGAAATTATGGACGGAGCCAGAGACTATCGTTTGATGACCAGACAGGTAGCCGATGCCATTTTGTCCATGAAGGAGGTTAACCGTTTTTCAAAAGGTATTTTCGGATGGGTCGGATTCAATACCAAGTGGGTGGAATTTGAAAACGTGGAGCGAAGAAAAGGAGAGACAAAGTGGTCTTTCTGGAAGCTTTTCGTATATTCCATTGAAGGAATTACCTCATTCAGCACGGCACCTCTTGCTATTGCGGCCTTCATCGGAGTTTTGTTCTGTGTTATTGCATTTATCGCCATAATATTTGTATTTGTGCGTGCACTTGTGTTCGGAGATCCTACTTCGGGATGGCCTTCAATGGTCTGCATTATTCTGTTTGTATCCGGAATCCAGCTCTTTTGCCTGGGCATAGTAGGACAGTATTTAGCCAAGACTTATATCGAGGTTAAGGACAGACCGCTTTATTTGGTCAAGGAAGAAATTTAAGGGAAACAGAATGGATAAAAAGCCTCTTATCGGTATTGTGGTGCCGGTATACAATGCTTCGAATTACATTGAGGAAACAATTAAATCAGTGCTTTCTCAGGACTATACGAACTGGGAACTGTGGCTGGTTAATGACTGTTCTTCGGATGATACGGTATCGAAGATAGAACCGTTTTTGTCCGATACGAGGATTCACCTCATTAATTCCGAGCAAAATTACGGAGCTGCCAAGTCGAGGAACATAGGAATCGAAAAGACCGAAGCAGAGGTATTAACCTTTATTGATTCCGATGACATATGGCTTCCGACCAAGTTGTCCGATGAACTGGAATTTATGATTCATAATGATGCAGGATTTGTATTCACTGCGTATGAATTCGGTGACGAGAATGCAAAGGGCACGGGGAAAATTGTAAGCGTGCCGACTACTTTGACATATAAGGAGGCTTTGTCCAGAACAATCATCTTTACCTCTACCGTGATGGTTGACCTGACTAAAGTCCCGAAAGAGATAATTTTTATGCCACAGGTTCCTTCCGAGGATACGGCTACCTGGTGGCAGATACTGAAATCAGGGAATACGGCGTATGGACTGAATAAGGTTTTGACTGTTTACAGACGTCCGCAGCATACGCTTTCATCCAATAAACTGGTTGCCATGAAGCGAATATGGAATTTGTACCGAAAGGTGGAAAAACTTAATGTTTTTTCTTCTGCGGCGAATTTTGTAATGTGGGCCTTCAGGGCAACAATGAGACGAATTTAACGAGAGACAGGTATGAATAAATCTAATTCAATCAAACGATTGATCATTTTGTTTTTGAACTTAATAGGATTGTTACTTGAGACCGGAGTATATGCATATTTGTGGTTTTCCAGAATTTACCCGATGATAAATCGCGGAAATATGGGTCTTAAGTTTTACATAAACGGACATTTGCTGATTTTGGGTATTTATTTTGTCCTTATGTATTTCTTTACGAGTACATACGGAGGCCTGAAGGTCGGCTATTTAAAGTGCGGAGATGTTATTATTTCCCAAACTGTGGCAGCATTGATTGTTAATGTGCTGACATATTTCCAGCTTTCGCTGATGCGTAACTGGTTACTTCCGTGCGGAGCCTTCTTTGCCATGTTCGGAATGCAGATAGTTATAAATATAGTTTGGACCGAACTGTGTGATGCCATTTATCATAAGATTTACCCGCCCCGCAGTATTTTGCTTGTTCATGCGGACAGACCGTATGAGGACATCATCGAAAAGTTCAATTCGCGCGGTGACAAATTTGAGATAGTGGACACGGTTCATATCAATGAAGGAATAGACAATATATGCGAAAAGATTTCGAAATATCGCAATGTGCTTTTGTGGGACATTTCGGTTGTTGACAGGAATAAGCTTTTGAAGTTCTGTTATTCAAAGTCAATTCGAATATATATGATGCCGAAGATATCGGATGTGTTAATCAAAGGTTCCGATCAGGTGCATTTGTTTGATACGCCGCTGTTGCTGACCAGAGAGCATGCGTTGACGGTAGAGCAGAGAATGATAAAGAGAATTATTGATATTGTCTTTTCGGCTTTGGCCATTGTTCTGACTTCGCCGTTTATGTTAATAACGGCCGTTATCATTAAGTGCTATGACAAAGGTCCTGTACTGTATAAGCAGATTCGTTGTACGGCAGGCGGAAAAGAGTTTAAGATTTTGAAATTCAGGAGCATGAAGGTTGATGCCGAAAAAGACGGTGTGGCCAGACTGGCTTCAAAAAATGATGACAGAATCACTCCTATAGGAAAGTTCATAAGAGCTGTACGAATTGATGAACTGCCGCAGCTTTTCAATATATTTATCGGCCAGATGTCATTTATCGGACCGAGACCGGAACGCCCTGAGATTATAGCCAAGTATACGGAAGAAATGCCGGAATTCGTATTCAGAATGAAGATGAAGGCAGGCCTTGCGGGATATGCTCAGGTATATGGAAAATACAATACCACGCCGTATGACAAGCTGAAACTGGATTTGACGTACATCGAAAATTATTCGATATGGCTTGACCTAAAATTGATGTTATTGACCTTAAAGATATTGATTCAGCCGGAAAGTACCGAAGGTGTTGACAAAACACAGACTACGGCCATGAAAGAAAAATAGTGATTTATCTGTAGAAACAGAGGGATTGATATGCTTACTAAAGAATATGCAAATGAAGGAATTGATTTTAAAAAATTAGCCTTCTTTTTGCAAAAACGAATACTGATAATATTGGTTTTGACTGTACTGGGAGGCTTCTTGGGAGGCGTCGTATATCAGATGGTTAAAGCCGTAAAGATGCCGGTGGAATACTCCGGAGTGTCAAAGGAGTATATTAGCTTTAATGCCGATCCGACCGGGGAAACATATCAGTATTACAACGGATATACCTGGAATGAACTGCTGGATTCCGATCCCGTTATTGAGTGCGTCATGCCTTTCCTGGTAGGCTATACCGAGGATGAGGTAAGAGAGGCTTCGAAGGGTGAGATTATATCGGATATCAGATTGCTTACGGTGACCATAACCGGACCGAATGAAAAATTCGTTCGAGAGATTCAGAGCGCGTATGAAAACGGCCTCATTATTTACGCAAATAAATCCGAGGAAATAAAGTACATTTCAACAGTGCGAACCATAGCACCCTCGAGAGTATACTGGGAAGATAAAACGACCGTTACGGCTGTGTTTGTAGCTGCAAGCTGTTTTGTAATCGGGCTTTTGTGTGTGATATTCAGTTTCATTTTTAACGATGCTTATTATGTGGTCGGCGATATCAGAAAGAGATATTCATACAAAGCGCTCGGAATAATGACTCGTGACCAAAAAGGAATGGAGCCTTACAACAGAGAACTGAAGACGGATATTCTGTACACTCTGAAGGATAACAAGAATCTGGTTATTATCGATGTGGATAATCATGCGGAGGTTCGTGCGCAGGACTTTGAAAAACTGTTGAACTGGCGTGAAGCCGGAATTCTCCAGGGCGATGAGAATATCGGAGGAGAATTGACATGGCATGTATCTTCGGAGGACGAAGATGACTGGTTTGATTTTTCAAAAGAAAAAGAGTGGAATATCTATCCGCTTAACGAAAACAGCATAACAGCTGAAAATTGTGAAATGATTCGTAAAATCGGCGGTGCTGTACTGCTGGTTCCTTTCGGAAATACAGGTGCACCTAAGAGACTAAACAGATTAATAAACCATTTGAACAACGTTGAATGCGGAATATACGGCATTATTATTACCGAAGCGGATGATGATTATATTGCCAAGTATTATTCGTAGGTGTGATTAATGACGTTTGAATTACTGATTTCGGCACTGAACGCCGATGAAGAAAAATTAATAAACACTATGCGTGTCACCACGAATGCCGTATTGGTCAATCAAACGGATTCGGAATATGAAAAGGAGATTTCGACAGAAAACGGAACGGTCAGAGTATGTGCCGTGAAGGACAGAGGCGTCGGAAAATCGAGAAATCTCGCACTTAGTAAATCTTCCGCGGATATAGTTTTGTTTTCAGATGAAGATATAGTATATTCGGATGATTACGAAAAAAAGGTTCTTGAAGCTTTTGAAGCTCACAAGGATGCTTCGGTAATAACGTTCAACTTTGAAGTGGACGAAAGACGAAGAACGTATGTAAATACGGATGAGCACAGAATTACGTTTAAAAATTACGGAAGATATCCGGCTTACGCGATAGCCGTAAGACGCGAGGATATCATCAATAACAATATAAATTATTCACTGCTGTTTGGCGGAGGCGCAAAGTACAGTAACGGGGAAGATTCGCTGTTTTTGCACGACTGTTTGAAGAAAAAGCTGATAATGTACTCGAACACCGAGTTCCTCGGTAAAGAAACTTACAGAAAATCGACTTGGTTTGAAGGGTACACGGACAAGTTTTTCTTTGACAGAGGAGTATTGTACCATTTTTTGTACGGAGCCATGGCTAATATTTTAGGAGCACGGTTTTTATTAAAGAACAGAAAGACTCTGCTTAAAGACAAATCGTTTTTCAAGGCATATAAATTGCTTTCCAAGGGAATCAGAGAAGGAAAATCGATATGATTTTTTATACATCGCTAACGTGCCTTACGGTATTGATAGCACTTTTGGTAAATAACAAATGCGAGAAATTGTCATACGGTTACAGCAGACAACAGGTGCTTAATGCAGTTAGCCTACTGTCTGTTTTTTTGCTTCTATTTGCGGTGTCCGCACTTCGAAGAAATGTCGGGAACGATTATGACAAATATTGCGAATATTTTCACCTGATCCGTGTTAATTTGAATTTTCATAACGAAGTACCCACGGAAATAGGCTTCAACCTTATCTGCTTGATAATCTATTTTTTGTGCGGTTGTACGGAAAACTATCTGGTGATGTTTGCATTCTTTGCTTTCGTAACGATTTTGTTGTTTATGAAAGCAATGTATAAGCAGGCTGATTCTTTCCCGTTGACGTTCTTTTTGTTTATGACGCTGGGGTATTATTTTCAGACCTTCAGCACTGTGCGATACTACCTGGCGCTGGCGATTGCGTTTTATGCCATTCCGCTTGTTCTTGATAAAAAATGGGGCAAATTTATAGCGTTGGTAATACTCGGTGCGACCATACACAAATCACTGCTTGTGGTAATACCGTTGTATTTTTTGGCGCAGTGGACTTACAAAAAGTACCAGATAGTACTGGTGGTGCTTGCGGCAGCAGGTATGTATGTTTTCCGCGGCAGAATGATGAACATTTTTCTGGCTCTTTACCCTACGTATGAAGAGGCGGAATATGTTGCGGATGTGAGCATAATCAGCATTCTGCGATGTGTGCTGGTTCTGGGACTGTCGATTATTTTGTACAATTCCGTGATTAAGGGAAACAGGAGAATGATGTTTTTCTTCTACTGTAACCTTGGAGCGCTGCTGCTTTATACGTTTTTATCGTATATTCCGGTGGTGTCGAGAATAGGATATTATCTGACCGTTACGCATATATTGTTTATTCCGGCCATGATAGCGGGAGTAACCGATAAAAAATGGAAAAAGATTCTGACGATTCTTTTGATAGCGGCGGGAATAATATATTTTGTGATATTTATAGTTACCAAGACCGGAGTCGGAGGACTGAGTATTATTCCGTACAAAACATTTCTTTACCATGATGCCGTACCCATTGCATCTGATGTAACTTAGTAAGCTGGTGTGAGTATGAAGTTGTTTTCGATAATTGTTGTATGCCTGAATCCGGGAGAAAAATTACGTGCTACCCTGGACAGCATTCAAAAACAGACGATAGATGATTACGAGGTGATAGTAAAAGACGGAGGCTCTACTGACGATTCTTTGTCAATTCCCTCGATATATGCCCAGACGGGGATGGATATACAGTGCGTTTCCATGAAGGATACGGGAATATATGATGCCATGAACGAGGCTGTTAAGCTTTGCATGGGGCGCTACGTATTTTTCCTAAACTGCGGTGATGTTTTTTCCGACAGCGATTGTCTTTCAAAGGTAAAAGAAGTTTTGGCTTCGGATGATTATCCGACCAATTCGGTATATTACGGCGATATATATGAAACCAGATCCCAATCATATGTAAAATCAAATCCGAAGATTGACGAGTTTGCCTGCTATCGGAATATACCGTGTCACCAGGCATGCTTTTATTCGGCGGAACTTTTGAAAGAGCATCCCTTTAAAACCGAATACAAAGTGCGTGCCGATTATGAGCATTTTTTATGGTGCTATTTCGAAAAAAGAGCATTGATGAAGCATATGGGATTTTGCGTAGCCGATTATGAAGGAAACGGATATTCCGAATCGAAAGAAGGTGCGGTATTATCCAAGGCCGAGCATAAAACGATTACGAGTGCATATATCCCTCAAAAGAAATTAAGAAAATACAAAACATATATGGTTTTGACCTTGCAGCCGCTTAGGAAAAAGCTGGCGCAAAGTTCCGTTACCGCAGGAATGTATAATAAGCTAAAAAGCGGTATATACAGAAATAAAAAAGAAAATGATTAAGTAGTAATATGAAAGTAGTTTTTGTATCAAATTTGATAACTTCACATCTTCTTCCGTTTTGCAATTCCATGCATAAAAAACTCGGAGATGATTTTTGTTTTATACAGGCAAAAGAATCAACGGAGGACGACCCGGAAAAACTTTGGTGCCTGAAGAGAAATATTTCTTACGTGAAATTTTATTCCGATGATACGAACGGCGCCGATGAACTGATTGAAATGTGTGATGCCTTGATTTGCGGATGGATAGATAATTTTGACCTTATTCGAAAAAGGCTCGACGAAAAGAAATTGACCTTAAGGGTTTCTGAACGTCTGTTTAAGGAAGGCAGGATTACGGGCGCTTCTTTGAAGGATGTTCTGAAATATAGACGAGAGTACATCAAGTATCGAAATAATCCGTATTATTTACTGTGTACCGGAGCATATGTGGCCGGTGATTATTCGCTGTTTCGCGGATATACCGACAAGATGTACAAATTCGGATATTTTCCGGAAATGCGAAAATATCATTTGGACAAATTGTTTGCGATGAAGGATTCTACCGGATGTATTGAGATAGCTTATGCCGGACGATTTTTAAAGATGAAACATCCGGAATATCTGGTTTGGCTTGCTCGTGACTTGAAAAGAGAAAATGACAGACGTGCATCCAAAGGTGAACCGCTTCTGCCCGATTTTCATATTCATATGATAGGAGACGGAGAACTTGAGCATCCGCTTCGAAGCATGGTTACAGAGTACAAATTGCTGGATAAGGTATTCTTTTACGGATACCAGAAAAGTGAAAAGGTCAGAACGTTGATGGAAAGATGCCATATTCTGGTATTTGCGTCCGATGAACTGGAAGGCTGGGGCTCGGTAATAAACGAAGCGATGAACAGCGCCTGCGCGGTGGTGACATCCGTAGATGCCGGTGCCGCCCCGTATTTGATTAAGCAATGGGAAAACGGAATAGTATTTCCGAATGATGATTACGAAGCCTTAAAGGGCGGAGTAACGTATTTGATGACACATGCTCACGAACGTGAGGAAATGGCTAACAGAGCGTATCATACAATTATAGATGAATGGAATGCGCAAAATGCCGCGGATACATTGGTTTATATGATAGACGGATGGATGCAGGGACTGGATCATCCTCCGATGGAAGGACCGTTATCGAAGGCTCCCGTGGTAGCCTCCGGAAATATGTATTCCTTCGTTGAAAAGAATGGTGTAAAAAAAGGAAATTAATAAATGGAATCGAAACTGATAAGTGTTATCATTCCGGCATACAATTCGATGGATTGTCTCGAAAAGTGCGTTATGTCTGTTTTGAAACAGACGTATCCTTATTTGGAGATTATTCTGGTGGATGACGGATCAACGGATAACACGGGAGCACTGGCAGAGAAGCTGGCGCTGATGGACAAACGAATAAAAGTGATTCATAAGGAAAACGGCGGATCATCTTCGGCACGAAATGTGGGGATACGCGAAGCAAAAGGTGAATACCTTGGATTCGTGGATTCCGATGATTACATCGAGCCTACGATGTACGAGCGATTATATACGGCGGCTACGATGGAAAACCTCATGATGGTTCAGATATCAAGGGATGAAATCAACAGTGACGGAACACGAAGGCCGGATGTATGTATTCCCCCCGAAGAAGCTCAAATTGTTTCAAGTGCTTCTATGATGAAGGAATTGTTACTGCATAGAGGCGACTGTTCATTTTGTACAAAACTGACACATGCGTCATTATTTAAAGATCTCTCATTCCCGGAAGGGGAATTGAACGAAGATTTTTATTTGCTTGTTTCGATGCTTCCCAAAATAAACTCAATAGCTATTCTGCCACAGCAGGAATACCACGTTTATTACAGAGAAAATTCGAATTCAAGAACCACCGACGAAAATGTCTTTCCGAGGGTATATAAAGACATAGTTGTGAACGCGGACAGAGTATACGAGATAGTCAAGGATAAATATCCGCTTTTGATATCCGTGTCATTTCGTTTTTCTTTGTATCAGCGACTCGACTATATGCTGCATATACCGATAAGCATGATGAAGTCTTCCGACAGTTTTTATGTTTCGGTAAAAAATTATCTTAGGAAAAACAAGTGGAAGGCACTAAAGAACGATTATCTGACGAAAAAGAATAAGCAATATATATTCATTTTGGGCACCTGCCCGAAACTGGCCAGACGAATACATCGAATAAAGATGAAAGGAAATAAATAAAATGGAAAACAAAGGAAAGTATTATATTACCACTGCAATAGCATATACTTCGGGAAAGCCGCACATAGGAAATTCCTATGAAATAGTAATGGCTGATGCTATAGCACGATTCAAAAGACTGGAGGGATATGATGTTCATCTTCAGACAGGAACCGATGAGCATGGTCAAAAGATAGAATTGAATGCCGAAAAAGCCGGAGTGTCACCGAAGCAGTTCGTTGACGGTATTGCCGGACAGATTAAGGACATCTGCGATGTTCTGAATACTTCGTATGATCATTTCATCAGAACAACAGATGATTATCATGAAAAGCAGATTCAGAAAATATTCAAGAAAATGTATGACAAGGGTGATATCTATAAAGGCGCTTATGAAGGCTTGTATTGTACACCCTGCGAATCTTTCTGGACGGAGTCACAGTTGGTTGACGGCAAATGTCCCGATTGCGGACGTGAAGTAAAGCCCGCCAAAGAAGAAGCATACTTCTTTAAGATGAGCAAATACGCTCCGAGATTGATTGAGTATATTAACGAGCATCCCGAATTCATACAGCCCGTTGCCAGAAAAAATGAAATGATGAACAATTTCCTTTTGCCGGGGTTGCAGGATCTGTGTGTTTCCAGAAGTTCCTTTACCTGGGGAATTCCGGTTGATTTTGATAACAAGCATGTTGTTTATGTATGGCTTGATGCTCTTTCGAACTATATTACGGGAATCGGCTATGATGCAGACGGTAACCCCAGTGAAGATTTTGATAAGTGGTGGCCTGCCGATTTGCACTTAATCGGAAAGGATATTATCCGATTCCATACCATCTACTGGCCCATTTTCCTGATGTCTTTGGAATTGCCTCTGCCCAAGCATGTTTTCGGACATCCCTGGTTGTTGCAGGGCGGTGAAAAGATGAGTAAGTCGCGCGGAAATGTTATTTATGCCGATGACCTGGTTAAATTGTTCGGAGTGGATGCGACCAGATACTATGTACTCCACGAGATGCCTTACGATAATGACGGAACCATTACCTGGGAACTTATGACTGAAAGATACAATTCCGATTTGGCCAATATTTTGGGTAATTTGGTCAGCCGTACAATCGCGATGACGAATAAGTATTTCGGCGGTATCGTTACTAAGACCGGAGTTACCGATACCATGGACGAAGATTTAAAGAGCGTCGTTACGAATACAATCGGTGCCGTTGAAAAGAAAATGAATGAAATGAGAATAGCGGATGCTTTGAACGAATTGTTCGCATTGTTCCGCCGTTGCAACAAATATATTGACGAAACCGAGCCGTGGGTTCTGGCCAAGGATGAAGACAAAAAGGATCGTCTTTCAGAGGTGCTTTACAACCTTACGGAATCAATTGCAATCGGCGCCAATATTTTAAGAGCATTTTTGCCCGAGACCGCATCAAAAATCATATCAATGATTAATGATTCGGAACGTGACTACGACACATTGGGGCAGTTCGGTTTGTATAAATCGGGAACAAAGGTAACCGATGAACCGGAAATCCTCTTTGCCAGAATTAAGCTCGAAGACATTATGTCCGAGGTTTCACTGATTCAGCAAAAGCAGCGTGAAGATTACGAAAGAGAAAACGGAATTACAGCCGAAAGCGAAGAAAAGGAAGCTGTTATAGACATCGAAAAGAAACCCGAGATTTCATATGACGATTTTGCGAAACTCCAGTTTCAGGTCGGTACGATAATAAAATGTGAGGAAGTTCCCAAATCAAAGAAACTTTTGTGCTCACAGGTAAAGATAGGATCTGAGGTAAAGCAGATAGTATCGGGAATAAAGCAACATTATTCTGCCGAAGAAATGGTCGGAAAGAAGGTAATGGTGCTGGTTAATTTAAAGAGCGCTACTTTGGCAGGAGTTCTTTCCGAAGGAATGCTTTTATGTGCAGAAGATGCCGAGGGCAAGCTGGCACTTTTGACTCCGGAAAAGGATATGCCTTCGGGAGCGGAAATCTGCTAGTAAAGTCGGTTAAAATTTATTGAATAAGGAGGATTCATTATGCGTAAAGAAGAGTTGAGATTCGATTCCAGAGATCAAAAGACCAAATTATATGCTGTCAGGTTTATTCCGGACGGTGAAGTAAAATGTATCCTCCAGATTGTTCACGGTATGGCGGAACATATGGGACGATACGAGCATGTGGCCGAGTATTTTACCAAATTCGGTATTCTGGTTACAGGTGATGATCATTTGGGACACGGTCAATCCGTGCCCGAAGACGGTGTATACGGCTACTTTTGCGAGCAGGATCCGGCTACCACGGTGGTCAGAGATGTTCACCGCCTAAAGAAAATTACTCAGGAAGAATATCCGAAAGTACCCTATTTCATCTGGGGACACAGCATGGGTTCGTTCATCCTGCGTAATTATATGTTCAGATACGGAACAGGCATTACCGGAAGTATCATCTGCGGTACGGGCACAAAACCGGCACTTTTGGTTAAAATGGGACTTTTGGTGACAGCTCTAGAAGGAATGTTTAGAGGACAAAAGCATGTTTCGACACTGCTTAACACCATGTGTTTCGGAAGTACCAAAAATATTGCGCCGGATCATGTTCATGATTGGCTGAGCTATGACAGGGCAAATATTGAAAAGTATGATGCCGACAGCAAATCCGGGTTCATTTTTACCGTTAACGGCTTTAAGACGTTACTGACCCTAATAGACAGGCAGAATAATAAAAAGAACATTGAGAAAATGCCCAAAGATTTGCCGGTTTTGATTATTTCAGGTGAAGATGATATAGTCGGAGACTGCGGAAAAGGCGTAAGAGCCGTGGCAGAAGAATATAAGAACATCAAAATGACGGATACCAAATGCATTTTGTATCCGCATATGAAGCATGAAATAATGAACGAAGCCGATAAGGAAAAAGTCTTTGAAGACATCATTTCTTTTATCAAAGAAAAAGCAGGTTTGCATAGCTTATTATGAGCATGCAAAGCGAATTAATGATTTCAATTCTGCAGGCAGTTTGAAATCATTTGGAGTAAAACATGAAAAAATTTATAAAAACATTTTTTATTGCACTGTTTGTGTGCCTTTTGATTGTCGGATTGGGATTGTGTTTCCTTGTATTTAGAAAGGCGCATGCCAACAATGGGCAAATGAACGTGATAGAAACGGTCAAAACCGTAAGCGCCGAGCTTTCAAATGTAACGAAAAACGCCGACAAAAGTCAGGTAAATGCCGTTATGGACGTATTGAGCGAGCGCACCAAGGACGGTACTTTGTCACAGGATGAGGGAGTTAAAAGTGTTCTGCAGGAATGTGCTCAAAGCGCCGGTGTGGAGATACCCGAAGAAGTGGTAACGTCCGTGGAAAGCGCACTGGACACATTGGAAGGAATGGGCTTTTCGGCTCAATCGATTGCCGACAGCGTTACGGAGGTGTATGAAAAGTACGGAACCGAATTCGCGGATCATATGGAAGAAGCTTTTGTGAATGCTGCAAAAGATGCCGCCGGAAATTCGGCTCAATCCGCGTGGGAAAGCCTTGAAAGTACAGTAAAAAATTTGTTTTAGAGTAGTTGTGTTGCCGGTGACATAATGATATAATATATCTGATTATTTGTGTGAGTAGGATGATTAACGTACAAGATATAGACATTCGATTTATTGATCGTGAAGATTGGGAAGATGCCATGAGTCTTTCCTACAGGGTGTTTATAGAGTTTGATGCTCCTTTGTTTTCGGAGGAGGGAATCAGACATTTTAAAGAATTTGTCAGTGATAACAATCTTCTTCGTATGTTTGACGAAGGAAAGTTTGAAACTGTGGGAGCGTACTACAGAGGCCGACTTATCGGAGTTGCGGCGCTCAGAAACGAGAATCATATTTCACTCCTTTTTGTTGACGGAAAGTATCACAGATGTGGTGTCGGCAGGATGCTTGTAAACGGGCTTTCGGATTATGCCAAAGTCAAGCTGAAGGCTGAATGTCTCACGGTGAATGCTTCGCCGTATGCAACAGAATTTTATCATCGTATGGGGTTTGTCGATTTGGATGGTCCGATCAGCAAGGACGGCATCACCTTTATTCCGATGAAATATGATCTGCAGAGGTTATAAATGTCGAAGTTTTTTAATATTGACAGTCCGCTGATGACGGGACTTACGAAGTTGGCGGATATACTTATTTTGAATATACTTACCGTAGTTTGCTGCATACCTGTCGTTACGATAGGTGCTTCGTTTACGGCGATGCATTATATGCTCCTTAAAATTGTCAGAGACGAAGAAACATATGTTGTTAAAGGATTTTTCAAATCTTTTGCGATGAACTTTAAACAGGCTACGGCTATATGGTTAATAAAGGTGCTGGTATTTGCTTTTATGGCGGCCGACTTTTTGGTAGTTCTGAAAAGCGGAATTACTTTCCCGACATGGGTATTTACCGGAATTTGTGTAGTCAGCATTATTTTGTATTTGATGGGCTTTTATGCATTCCCGCTTCTTTCACGATTTGAGAATTCGGTGTTCAGAACAATCAAAAACAGTGCTTTGGTCGGAATACTCACATTCCCCAAGACTATTTTGATGGTTGTGGTTACACTGCTTCCGATTGCAGGATTGATTTATGTTCCTCAGATAATTCCGCTCATTATATTGCTGGGCATAGCCGGCCCCGGATATATATGTGCATTGTTATATAACAAGACGTTTAAAAAATTCGAGCCCAAGGTTGAAGAGGAAGATCCCGATGCCTGGTTTATCGAAGAAGACGAAAGCACAGAAAACGAAACTGAGGAAAACGAAACTCAGGAAAACGAACTCGATAATACGACAGAAAAAATTACAACCGACACAGAACAATAAATCCGAAGTTTATTCGGGAAGTTATTTTTCCTTACCGATTGTGTAGGAGAATCTTATGAATGCGCAGTGGAAAAGATTTCTACTCCAGTGGTTACTCCCTTGTGGGGTATTCGCTGTCATAATGATTATTTTGTACGCCAGCTTCAGTGCAAAAGTTAAGCAGGAGGTTGTTGCAAGCTACGAAGAGGAACTTGTGACATCTTCTTCAAAGTATGCCCTGACTCTGGCTAATTGTGTTAATCAGACCGAAGCGGTTGCCAGAACGACCGCCGATAACATAAATCTTGAAGCTGAGAACCCTTTCGAGGCACTTATTCCCATTTACAAATATTCTTTTGCTTATAAGGCAATATATGTTCGTGAAGACGGCAGTGCTTTTTCCGACACCGGCGAGGAAATCGCATTTGCGGATTTACCGTACAGTTCTTTGATGACGGGCGACGGAGTAAAGGCATATACATTTGCCCCTTCCGACGGATTTACGGGCAGCTCGGCCTTCATGATCAGAACCCCTGTCAAAGATACCAATGATTTTATTATCTCGTTCTTGCCGGCTTCAGCCAGCGAAATGAGACAGGTTTTGACTGTTGAACAGGATTTTGATTCGTCTTCATTCTGCATGATTATGGATAAAGACGGTACTATTTACGGCTCAACTGCTTTGACCGATAAATTTGCCGTTAATTCTGTTGTGTGGGATGATTTTGCCGATGCCAACAATGCGGCAGCGCTTCGCAGGATTAAGACCAGAGTACAGTCGCTGATGGCAGGCTATTTTGATGTGACGGTTAACGGAAATAATTATCTTGCGCTTTATTCACCGATTTCGGGAACAAATGCGGTAGTTATGACATGCGTTGGCAGAACTTCGATAGACAAAAACGAAGACAGACTGTATTCGGCAAATGTAAAGAGACTGACTTGGATGCTGATGCTGATGGCCCTGTTTATCGTAGCAGTTTCGGTAATTAACATTGTTCAGATATTTGCATCAAGCAAAGATACCGAAGAATTGAAGGATAAGGCTGATACGGATCAGTTGACCGGTTTGAAGAACAAGTTGGCAACCGAAAGAGAGATAAAGGAATATATTGAGGACCATCCCGATACCATCGGAATGATGTTCATGATAGATATCGATAACTTCAAGAAGATTAATGATACCATGGGACATGCTTTCGGAGACGAAGTTCTTCGTGAGCTGGGCAGAAACATAGGTATTAACTTCCGAGTTTCGGATATCATCGGACGTACCGGCGGCGATGAATTTACGATTTTCTTAAAGAACCTGAAAGAAGATGCCAATACATTGCGTGAAGCACAGAAATTGGTATATTTCTTTAAACATTTCCAGGTAGGTGATTACGTTAAGTATACCGTTACTGCCAGTATCGGTGCTGCGGTATTCCCTGAGCATGGTGCCGACTTTGAAACATTGTATAAGGCTGCGGATGCTGCGGTATACAAATCAAAGAAGCGAGGAAAGAACCAGCTGTCGTTCTATGATGACAGAGACAGAACTCCCGAAGAAGTTGCCGAGGCTGATTCTCATCTGATAGACATAGAGAGAAAAGAAGAGACTCCGATTGAGTCGAATTAATCAAATGGGCAATTTGTACATACTGCAACGCAAAATTTGTACATTTTGCTTTTGCTGACCGAAAGTACTATGGTCACAAGGCAATTTTTACAATTACAGATTAAAATTTTGTGAAATAGTGGCATTTTTTTGCCACTATTTTTTTTGTATACTAGACAATGTTGAAGCTATTCTATTAAGGAGGAAAATGAAATGGCAAGTTTATCATTGAAGAACATTTGCAAGGTTTACCCTAACGGATTTGAAGCTGTTAAGGATTTCAACCTTGAAATCAAGGACCAGGAGTTTATTATCTTCGTTGGACCTTCAGGATGTGGTAAGTCTACTACATTGCGTATGATCGCAGGTTTGGAAGATATTTCATCCGGCGAATTAAAGATTGGGGACAGAGTAGTTAACGATGTTGAGCCTAAGGACAGAGATATTGCTATGGTATTCCAGAACTACGCTTTGTATCCTCATATGTCAGTATATGACAATATGGCATTTGGATTGAAGTTACGTAAGGTTCCCAAGGACGAAATCGATAAGATGGTTAAGGAAGCTGCTAAGATCCTTGACTTAACACAGTTGCTTGATCGTAAGCCCAAGGCTTTGTCAGGTGGTCAGAGACAGAGAGTTGCTATGGGACGTGCTATCGTTCGTAATCCTAAGGTATTCCTTATGGACGAACCTCTTTCAAACTTGGATGCTAAGTTGCGTGTACAGATGAGAATTGAGATCGCTAAGTTGCACCAGAGATTAGGCACAACCATCATCTACGTTACACATGACCAGACAGAAGCTATGACACTTGGTGATAGAATCGTAGTTATGAAGGACGGTGTTATCCAGCAGGTTGATACTCCTCAGAACTTATACGAGAAGCCCGCTAACTTATTCGTAGCAGGATTCATGGGATCTCCTCAGATGAACTTCTTAGACGGTGTTGTTGAAGGTGAAGGAGAAAACGTTTCTATTAAGGTTGCTGGAAAGAGCATTCCTCTTCCTCCCGCAAAGGCTAAGAAAGTTTCTGAAGGCGGTTACATCGGCAAGACAGTTACATTCGGTATTCGTCCCGAAGATGTATATGATTCTGAAATGTTTATTGAAACTTCTAAGTGCGTATTCGAATCTCAGATTAAGGTTTACGAATTATTAGGTGCTGAAGTTTACTTATACTTTGATTTAGCTGAGTTCCCTATCACAGCAAGAGTTGATTCTCGTACAACAGCTCGTCCCGGCGATACAGTTAAGTTCGCATTCGACGTTGAGAAGATTCACATCTTTGATAAGGAAACAGAAATGATTATTACAAACTAGTCCATTTCGTTTAATAAAGTTTTTTAAGGGCGTCTCGTTAGAGACGCCCTTTCTATGTTATAATAATTCTGTTCACAGTATTATGTTTGAATCTGTAAACAACAATAATAAAGAATATGTTATTAACGGGGTAAGTAAATGGTATCTACGCAAGTACTTAAAAGCAGCATTGAAGAATTATATGGAATTACAAAGGTGTCATTGGCAATATATGACGATGATGCTTCTATGATTGCCAAAGCAGGAGAACCGACTGATATGGCTACCGACATTATCGAGAGCTTCATGGCATCTCCCGCAGATTCACAGGTCGTATTAAATACGCATCTGTTTAAAGTGTTTGACGATGATGAGCCAATATATGTTATTGCCGCATCGGGAAACAACGATTCCGTATACATGGTTGGAAAGATTGCGGTAGCCCAGATTAAGACACTTATCCCGGCATATAAAGAGAAATATGACAGAAACAATTTCTTCCAAAATCTTCTCATGGACAACATGCTGTTGGTTGATGTATATAACAACGCCAAAAAGCTTCATATTGATGTAGATACAAAGAGAATAGTGCTTGTCGTTGAAAATAAAAACAATGATAATACCGTGACGGAATTATTGAAGAATATGTTCAATTCTCATTCGGGTGATTTTGTTACCTGCATTGATGAATCAAATGTAATAGTAATAAAAAGTCTGTCGGAAAACGACAATCCCGCCAGTGTGGCTCAGATAGCCCAGAGTATAGTCGACAATGTGAATTCCGAAGCCATGGTGAATGTCCGTGTCGGATACGGAAGTGTTGTTTCCGAAATCAAGGACGTATCGAAATCCTACAAAGAGGCCATGATGGCAGTTGAGGTAGGAAAGATATTCTACGCCGAGCGCAAAGTAAATTCGTACAGTTCTCTCGGAATAGGCAGATTAATTTATCAGCTGCCGCCCAATCTGTGTCAGATTTTTATTGAGGAAATATTTAAAGATAACGATCCTTCATCCTTTGATGAAGAAATAGTGACTACGGTGTACAAGTTTTTTGAAAACAGCCTGAACGTTTCCGAAACATCCAGACAGTTGTTTATTCACAGAAATACCCTGGTGTATCGTGTTGAAAAACTGAAGGCTTTAACGGGATTGGATGTTCGTGTGTTTGATGACGCTTTGACATTCATGATAGCAATGATGGTATACAATTACCTGAGATATTTGGATTCCGAAAAATAAAACCCTTATTCAAAGGGAAGATGCCACGCGTTACCGACATGCATGGCTACTACCAGGCGACCTTGCGGCACATGAACAATCTTTCTTAGTGCTGCTTCGTTCCCGACCTGACACGGTTCGTAAGCGTCCATTGCGTAAGACCCGGTGATCAACACCAGACACATTGGGCGGCCATGACACCTTCCTTCTGAATAAGGGCAAAAATAATATATATGATATTTGGGAGAAAGTCAACTTGCTAATACTTGGATTGACTAAAACCACATTGTTGGATTATCCGGGACATGTATCAGCCACCGTGTTTACAGGTGGCTGTAATTTTCGTTGCCCTTTTTGTCATAACGGACAGATGGTTCTGAATCCGGCAGGAATGGAAAAGATATCCGAAAATGAAGTAATGGAGCATCTTTCTCGGAGAAAAAATGTCTTGGAAGGTGTATGCATAACGGGCGGAGAACCGACAATACACAGCGATTTGCCGGAATTTATTGCCAAAATAAAAGAACTGGGATATCTGGTCAAACTTGATACGAACGGAACACATCCCGCGATGCTTAATGAACTGATTGAATCGTCGATGATAGATTATGTGGCAATGGACATTAAGAATTCTTTTACCAAATATGCCGATACCGCATCGTGTAATGAATCAATGCTCAAGGATATCGCCAATTCGATAGATATTTTGCTTAGCGGAAAAGTCGATTACGAATTCAGAACTACGGTTATAAAAGAACTTCACACCGAAGAGGACTTTTTGCAGATCGATGAAATGATAAAAGGTGCAAAACGCTATTTTATTCAAAGTTACGTTGAATCCGATAACGTCATTCAAAAACGTTTTGCGGCATATTCAAAGGAAGAACTGGAGAAAATGGTTTCCTGCATGAAAAATGTAAAACCCGTGTTAAGAGGAATAGAATGAAGAGATTAACCGAAGACGAAAAATACATGAAACAGGCTTTGAAAGAAGCCCAAAAAGCTTATCAATTGGGAGAAGTTCCGATAGGCTGTGTCATTGTACGTGAAGGCCGGATAATCGGAAGAGGTTATAACAGAAGAAATACCGATAAAAACACTCTTTCTCATGCGGAGATTACGGCAATCAACAAGGCCAGCAAGAAGGTTGGAGACTGGAGACTTGAAGACTGTACCATTTATATTACGCTTGAACCCTGCCAAATGTGCTCGGGAGCCATAGTACAGGCCAGAATACAAAGGTGCGTTGTCGGATGTATGAACCCCAAAGCAGGATGCGCGGGATCGATTTTGAATATTCTGAATATGAAGGAGTTCAACCATCAGGTGCCGTTTGAAAAGGGAGTTTTGGAAGAGGAATGTACTGCCATACTTAAATTGTTTTTTACTGAGCTTAGGGTGCGGAACAAAAAGGAAAAGGAAGCACTTAAAGAAGTGGAAAAAGACTAGTTTTTTATGGTATAGTTATTTAGAAACCTATGTACTGGTAAAGGAGGCTTAACATGAAAAGAATCGGATTATTGACTTCCGGAGGAGATTGTCAGGCGCTGAATGCTGCTATGCGAGGCGTTGTTAAATCATTGATTAACAGTAACGAGGAAGTGGAGATATACGGCTTTCTCGAAGGATATAAGGGCCTCATATACGGTAATTTCAAAATGCTGACGGGTGCGGATTTTTCCGGAATTCTGACTGTCGGAGGAACTATTCTGGGATCATCGAGAACCCCTTTTAAAACAATTCAGGAACCGGATGAAAACGGTCTCGATAAAGTTGATGCCATGAAGCAGAATTACTATAAACTTCGCTTGGATGTTTTGGTTATTCTCGGCGGAAACGGAACACATAAAACAGCTAATCTTTTACGTGAAGAAGGACTTAACATCATTACCCTGCCCAAGACCATAGATAATGACCTTTGGGGAACGGATATGACATTCGGATTCCAATCCGCAGTTGATATTGCTACGGATTGCATCGACTGCATACATACAACGGCTGCTTCGCACGGTAGAATTTTTATCGTGGAAGTAATGGGACATAAGGTTGGATATCTGACATTGAATGCCGGTATGGCCGGAGGCGCTGATATTATTCTGATTCCGGAAATCCCATATGATATTAATAAGATAATTGAAGCCATAAATAAACGTCATGAACGTGGCAGCAAGTTTACGATTATCGCGGTTGCCGAGGGGGCGATTTCGAAGGAAGATGCTGCCCTGTCAAAGAAGGATTACAAAAAGAAAATGGAAAATTACCAGTATCCTTCTGTATCGTATGAAATTGCGGCACAAATCCAGGAAAGAACAGGACAGGAAGTACGTGTTACTGTTCCCGGACATACTCAAAGAGGAGGCTCGCCCTGCCCTTATGACAGAGTATTTGCCAGCCGTCTCGGAGCTGAAGCAGGTGAACTTATCCTGAAGGGCGAATACGGATTTATGGTAGGATACAAGAACAGAGAAATCGTTAAAGTTCCTTTGGAAGATGTTGCGGGCAAGTTAAAGATGCTTGAACCGAATGCTTCGATAATCAAGGAAGCAAAACTGTTGGGAATTAGTTTCGGGGATTAATATGTCATATACAGCTTTGTATCGAAAATTCAGACCCAAAACGTTTGAGGATGTTAAGGGCCAGGATCCAATCGTTACAACATTAAAAAATCAGATTAAAAATAAGAGAACTTCACATGCTTACCTGTTCTGCGGAACCCGTGGAACAGGTAAGACCACGATAGCGAAAATTTTCGCTCGTGCGGTCAACTGCGAAAACCCCGTCGATGGAAGCCCTTGCGGTGAATGCGAGATGTGTAAGGGAATAGCAGACGGTTCGCTGATGAATGTTATCGAGATTGATGCCGCATCAAATAACGGTGTGGATTCAATCAGACAAATTGTTGAAGAAGTGTCATATTCTCCTGCTCAGGGAGCATACAAAGTCTATATTATAGACGAAGTGCATATGCTTTCGATAGGGGCGTTTAATGCGCTGTTGAAAACACTGGAAGAACCGCCCGAGTATGTTATTTTCATTTTGGCTACAACGGAGGTGCATAAACTTCCAATTACGATTTTGTCACGTTGCCAACGATATGATTTCAGACGAATTGATATTCAAACCATAGCGGACAGAATCACGGAATTGACCAAAATAGAAGGTGTTTCCATAGAAGAAAAGGCAGTACGCTATATAGCGAAAACGGCCGACGGCTCCATGAGAGACGCACTGAGTTTGCTGGATCAATGTATGGCATTCTACTTCGATCGCGAGCTTACGTACGAAAATGTATTGAAGGTATTGGGCGCGGTGGATACATCCGTATTCAGTCGCGTTTTGCGTGCGGTAGTATCCGGGGATGTTGCCTTGACCATGAAGCTTGTTGACGAGATAGTAACGTCGGGCCGCGAATTGACACAGTTTGTCAATGATATGACCTGGTATCTTCGAAATCTCCTTCTGCTGAAGACTTCGTCCGGAAACGAGGATGTCATAGATATTTCGGCCGAAAATATGGCCAATTTGAAAGAAGAAGCCGAAATGACACAGTACGAGGTGATAGTTCGCTACATCCGCAACTTGTCAGATTTGTCGAACAGACTGCGCTTATCCGGAAACAAGCGTATTCTTATAGAAATTGAGTTTATTAAGCTTTGCAGACCTCAGATGGAAACAAATTACGAGTCGTTACTTGACAGAGTCAGAGTCCTTGAGGATGCTCTTGCCAATAATGTTCCGTTAACGAGAACTGTTTCTAACGAATCGACTGTCGAAAACGAACCGGATGAAGAGATAATTCCGAAAGAAGTTGTTGCGGCTATTCCCGAGGATATAAAGAAGATCGCGGGACGATGGAACGACTTTATCGGATCTGTTCCCGAACCGGACCATGGATATTTGTCGGAGTGCTATCCCAGCGCAGGCGACGGAGATACACTTTTTGTCGTAGCTAACAACAGTTTTGTGTATAACAGGTATGCTTCTTCGGACGGAACCGACAGGCTTAAAGGATTGCTTCGCTCCTTTACCGGCAAGGAAGTTAATGTATTTGTCAAAAACGCCGATACACCGACTGGCGGAGGAGTTTATCCCGATATCCGTAAATATGTTGATTCAAAGATAGACTTTGCAATCGACGAAATAGATGAAGATGATATTTCCGAAGAAGATTATTATTCGGATGAAGATTATGATGAAACAGAAAGGAATTAATAATGTCAAAAAGAGGTGGATACCCCGGCGGAATGGGAATGCCGGGAAATATGAATAATCTGATGAAGCAGGCACAGCGCATGCAAAGACAGATGGAGGAAAGCCAGAAGGAACTTGAAACAAAAGAGTTCACTGCAAATGCAGGCGGCGGAGCTGTCAGCGTAACCGTTACCGGAGCAAAGGTTGTAACCAAAGTTGTTTTGGATAAAGATGCCGTTGATCCCGATGACATTGAAATGTTGCAGGATTTGATTATGGCAGCAACCAATGAAGCACTCAGAATGGCAGAAGAAGCCGGCAGTGCCGCAATGGGCAAAATGACAGGCGGAATGGGATTATTTTAATGGAGCTGTATAGCGGACATATTAACAAATTAATATCCGAATTGGCATCGCTGCCGGGAATAGGTGAAAAATCGGCGCAACGTTTGGCTTTTCATATTATCAATATGCCGGAAGCCAAGGTAAAGCGATTAACCGATACGATAAACGACGCCAAAGAAAACGTCAGGTATTGCAAAGAGTGCTTTACTTTGACCGACACAGAGATTTGTCCTGTGTGTGAAAACAAAAATCGTGATCACAAAACCATAATGGTGGTTGAAACACCGAGAGATTTGGCTGCATACGAAAAAACTCAAAAGTATGAAGGCGTATATCATGTTTTGCACGGAGCTATTTCTCCCATGCTGGGAATCGGGCCGAATGATATTAAGTTAAAGGAACTGATAGCCCGTCTCGAAAATGATGTCGATGAAGTTATAGTAGCAACCAATTCAAGCTTGGAAGGTGAAACAACCGCGATGTATATCAGTAAGTTGATTAAACCTACGGGGATTAAGGTTACGAGAATCGCTTCGGGAGTTCCTGTCGGAGGCGATTTGGAATATATCGACGAAGTAACATTATTAAGAGCCTTGGAAGGCCGAACATTATTATAACGGAGGGTATTATGGGAATTACAAAGGAACTGTTTGGAAAAACAAAGAACGGAAATGAAGTATATAAGTATACTATAACAAACAAAAACGGAATGAAGGCTTCCGCAATCAATTACGGAGCTATACTGACGAACCTCTTTGTCAGCGATTCAAACGGTGAAAGCAAAGATATAGTTTTAGGATATGATAAGGTTAGCGATTATGAAGAAAACGGCTCTTTCTTCGGAGCTACGGTAGGTCCGAATGCCAACAGAATCGCAAATGCTGCTTTTGAAATTGATAAAGTAACGTACAAACTGGCTGTTAATGACGGCCCGAACAACTTGCATTCCGATTATGAAAAAGGATATCACAAGTGCTTGTTTAGCGCTTCAGAAAGTGACAACAGTGTCACATTTTCTCTGAAGGATACCGATGGCAATATGGGATTTCCCGGAAACAAGGATGTACAGGTTACATACACTCTTACCGATGATAACGAACTGAAGTTGCATTATGAAGTTTCTTCGGACAAAGAAACCATCATTAATATGACCAACCATACATACTTCAATTTGAACGGTCATGATGCCGGCAGAATAGAAGACCATGTTCTTTGCCTTAATGCTTCACATTATACTCCGGTAATCCCCGGAGCCATTCCCACCGGAGAGATTGCATCGGTAAAAGGAACGGTATTTGATTTTACTTCACCGAAACGTATAGGTGATGATATAGAAAAGGATATAGAGCAGTTGACGATGGTAAAAGGTTACGATCACAATTTCGTAATCGATTCTCCTGCAGGAGAACTTCGCAAGATTGCGGAGGTAACCGCTAAAGGAACAGACCGCAAGATGGAAGTCTATACGGATTTGCCCGGAGTACAGTTCTATGCAGGAAACTGTATCAGTCCTACAGTCGGAAAAGGAAATACTTCGTACGGCCCCAGATGCGGAATGTGCTTGGAAACTCAGTACTATCCCAACACCGCAAATGAGCCTTCGTTCCCTTCGGCACAGTACGGACCTTCGAGAAAATATGTTTCTACCACCGTATATGCATTTTAAAGACTGCTGGTTTTAGGCATGGCTATTATCAAGAATTTTCTGAAAGAAAAAGAAAAAATACAAAATAATAATGAAGTAGATTATAAGGAAAGAATACGGGCGCACAAATTGTCCGTATTCTTTCGTACTGTTATTGTGATTGCGGGAGTGATTACTCTGGCATTTGTTTTGAATGCCCTTTGGAAAGGAAAAACTTTTTCCTCCGTCAATGTAAAAGAAAGCTATCCGATATCAATAGTCAGTTCGGCAGGAACCATGAATCTGGGCGGGTCATTGCTGATTTACAGTAAAGACGGCGCCAGCTGCACTGATGTACAGGGAAAGGCTATTTGGAACCAGTCCTTCGAGATGCAGTCGCCGATTGTAGCAATGGGCAAAAAGACTGTTGCGATCGGTGACTATAACGGCAGAACCATATATGTCGCCAATAATGAAAAAATAATGGGAACGGTTAAAACGAATTTGCCGATTCGTTCTGTGGCCGTATCCGATACAGGTGTGGTTGCGGCTGTATTGGATGACTCGGATATCATCAGAATATATGTGTATGATGCCAACACCGATACCGACACTCCGATAGTTGAAGCAAAAGCGACCATGAATAAGAGCGGATACCCTATGACGGTAGCGTTGAGCCCGAACGGAAAAATCATGATGGTATCGTATTTTTACGTTGACAGCGGAAACATGAAATCCTCCATAGCGTTCTATAATTTCGGCGAAGTTGGAAGCAACGAAGTGGATAATTATGTGAGCGGTTATGATTACATGGATGCGGTGATTCCGTATGCCGTGTTTATGGATGAAGATTCTGCTTTTGCTGTCGGAGATGACCGTGTGGTATTTTTCTCCGGAAATGAAAAGCCTACAAATGTGGCATCAGCCATTTTCGACTCGGAAGTGGTAGGAGTCTATTATAATGAAGAATATGTCGGTATGTTGTTCAGAGATATTACCGGAGAATCAACATACAGACTTGATGTTTATAATGATAAGGGAGTAAAGGAAGGCTCCATACCGTTTGACCTTGATTACACGGACATAATCATCAATAAATCGATGATTACGATATATAACAAAGACAGCATGATTATTTCTTCACCGAAGGGACAGATAAAGTTCCGCGGGGCTTTTGATAAGAATGTTATCAGACTGATACCGACCAATTCGATTTATAAGTATGTGATGGTATCAAGTGATTCCATCGATGCCATGGAACTCAATTAAGCGACTGAGAATCGGAGTATTCTTAAATGATATATAAGGTAATAGTATATGCTGTTATCGTTGCCATATTTTTATGGAGGATAGTCAGCGCATATAAAAAAGGATTTGTCAAAGAGTTGGCCAACGCTGTTTCAATCGGGTTGGCAATTCTCATAGGGATACTGATTAAAGGGGCGGTTTTATCCTTTATGTCCCAAAACCTGGGAACAGCTGTCGGGAAACTGATTTTACTTTCATTGGTAATAGTCATTTATAAGATTATTCATCTTATATTTACCTCGATGAAAATATTTGCATCGTTACCGGTGATAAAATTCATAAACAAATTGCTCGGAGCCGTTCTGGGACTCATTGAAGCGTTCGGAATAGTAGTATTGATTGTGGAAGTATTTAAATAATGAAACAGATTACATTAAAGAGACAACCGAATATTGAACTTTTGAGAATGCTGGCCATGCTTTCGATAGTTCTGACACATATGATGAGCCATGGAAATGTTTTGTGGACCGTTACGCCGCATACAGCCGACTACTATTTGTCCTGGATATTGTTTTCGTTCGGAATTCACAGTATCAATACATATTTGCTGATCAGCGGATATTTTATGGTGGACCAGCGCTTTTCATCATGGCGACTTGCCCGCATGGCAGGACAAATCATTTTTTATTCGCTCGGAATTACCCTCCTTTTTTGGATCTTTTTCGGAGCACCTCATGAAGCAAAATATATGATTTATTCTGTTTTGCCGATAACCTCCGACTTTTACTGGTATGCATCGCTGTATGCCGGATTGTGTCTGCTGTCGCCTCTTATCAATAAACTGATAAGGGCCCTTACAAAGAATCAGCTGAAGTGGTCGATTGTTTTACTTTTGGCACTCCTTTGCGTCTGGCCGACCATTGCTTTCTTTTCGTCTTCGCTGAATGTTGCCGGAGGTGTGAGCATAGCCTGGTTTGTTCCCGTATACATGATAGGCGCTTACATCAAATTGTATTATGTACCTTCAGGTAAATGGAAACTGAAACTGCTTATCAGCTTCATTATGCTGCTGATGCTTCCGGGCAGCCGCTTTTTGATTGAATGGATGCTGACTACGCCGCTTAATAAGATTCCCATGCTGGAGGATCTGATGTGGGGATACAGTCTGTTCTATAATTATAATTCGATTTTGGTTACGGCGACGGCCATAGTTGTGTTTATTACTTTTGTAAATATGAAGATAAATGCTCCGAGACTGTCATATTTCATTAATGTTGCAGCCGGATGTTCCTTCGGAGTGTATTTAATACATGATCATTATTATGTTCGTGAATTTTTGTGGAAATTTATTAAGGTTACCGACTGGATAGGGAAATGGTATCTGGTGCCGATGGCTCTCGGATGCATGTTATTGATTTACCTGGTGGGAATGATTATAGAATTCCTGAGGCAGAAGTTGTTTTCCATTTGGGAAAAGGACAGTGCAGTCAAACGGTTTTTCCTACAATTGGATCAAAAATTGCTTGAAAAATGGCATGAATAGAGTTTTTTGTGACAGATATCCTTATCGTTTAAAAAGTTTTTGATTTTTCTTGAAAAACATGTTGACAAGGGTATCTGTATTTAATATAATAACAAACGCGCCTGTGAAAAAGAGGCGTCTGAGAACCTTGAAAATCGAACAGCAATGCAACCCTGAAGATTCCAAAAAAGTTGTGATATTAGTTCTTGATCATAACGGAAAATTCAGAAGAACAAAACGAACCTTAAGATGTAAATCGAAGGAAAAGCTAGTGAGAACTAGTTAGGATAAACTTTTATTGAGAGTTTGATCCTGGCTCAGGATGAACGCTGGCGGCGTGCTTAACACATGCAAGTCGAACGGGAACTATATGTGAGCGGGAAAGTGCTTGCACTCGAACAATCTTTTATAGTTTTAGTGGCGGACGGGTGAGTAACGCGTGGGTAACCTACCCTATACAGGGGGACAACAGTTGGAAACGACTGCTAATACCGCATAAGCGCACAGTATCGCATGATACAGTGTGAAAAACTCCGGTGGTATAGGATGGACCCGCGTCTGATTAGCTAGTTGGTGAGGTAACGGCCCACCAAGGCGACGATCAGTAGCCGGCCTGAGAGGGTGAACGGCCACATTGGGACTGAGACACGGCCCAAACTCCTACGGGAGGCAGCAGTGGGGAATATTG
>JAZUFW010000042.1:0-5060 GCA_045640905.1 Lachnospiraceae bacterium | reverse complement strand
ACAGAATTGTCGAATGAACTATTTACATTGATAATCCGCAATGATATTATATATATAATCGCAAAATACTTAACACGTTAATAAAGGAGCGGTTTGAATGATAAAGAGAGATGCATATTTAAATAAAATAAAGCACATTGAAAATAATCCTAATGTTGCAATTGCAGGAGACTGGTTTACCGCAAATGGCAAAGGCGAAAATTTGGGATACTTTGGAAAAGAAGAAAATAAAGCTGTTGCAGAAAAAATGAAAGCCGTTTTTGCAGAATGGATTGATAATGGGCATAATAATTTTGATGATGAGAATACTATCATATTAAAGATTAAACTTACAGAGGGCGTTTTATTTTCACATGGGACCAGATATGATATAGAGTTTTAAATAATTATACATTACACTCGGCGAGAATTATTGCGGAGATGGTTCTTGTTACACTTTTGCTACACTTATGAATGATGTGCTGAAAAGTCCCTTTCTATCAGTATTTTTCAGTACAATTAATTATTCAAGTCCCATCTTCCGCATTAATTAATGCCTTGATTTCTCAAGGCTTTTTCTTTTTCTCAAGATTTCTTATTTTTGCTCAGGGCTTTGTTCATTTCATTCCAGAGACTGTCCTTGTCCAAAGGCTTGGAGAGGAAGCCGAAGAACCCTTCTTCCAGCATTTTCTCAGGAGATACGGTTATATCCGCAGTCAGTACAATTACGGGTGTATTTAAGTCGGGTATGGTTTTAAGATGCGCCATAACCTCGTCGCCGTTCATGCCGGGCATAGTCTGGACATTTTAAGAAAGAATAAGTGAATAGCAGAATTTTAGTTTAGAAATGGATTGATTTACTATGCAAAAAGAAGAAAAACTTAATTTTAAGCGCACCTTGTCAAATGACTGGTACGCCCTTAAACTCGGAGCAAAATATTCCGCTCCGACGGTAATTTGCTCGTTTATTACGAAGTGCATAGCCTATTTTGAATGGGTTTTCTACGATGCGATATTTGTAAGGAAAATCGTTGATGCGCTCGACACAAATGCGAACACAACCGAGATATTTAAGTTCATAGCCATTACGGGAGTGGTTTTTGCAACAACGGGACTGCTGTATAGATGGTTCTCAAATGTTGTCTTTCCGCTTGAAGAGACAAAGCTGTTCGGCGGTATATATAAACAGCTTTATCGCAAGGCCGCAAATGTTGAACTGAAATGCTACGAGGACTCGGACTTTTACAACAGATATACTATGGCTTGCGACAAGGCGGTTGAAAAAATATCGCAGATAATCTTAAGCTTTTTCGGAATGATTCTGGGAGCGGTGGCAGCAGTGGCTGTATTCAAATTCATGTTTGATATAGACCCGTTTTCGGTACTTTTCATTCTGGCGCCGCTTGTAGGTAATTTCCTGTTCGGCAACCTGAAGAACAAGGCGGAGTTTGCACGTTATCAGGAACAGGCACCGAATGACAAGGTGCTTAACTATGTCAACAGAGCAATGTATCTGCCCGATTATGCCAAGGAACTGAGGCTCTTCAAGGTATTTACGCTGCTTGACCGTCAGTACAGGACAGCCACGGACGGCAATGTAAAGGTGGCCTCGAAATATGCATTTAAGAACGCACATCTGAATTTCTGGCGCATTACCTTTACGTTCTCAATTATTTTTGAGGGCATGATGGCTTACGGAATATATCTTTTTGCAGTGAAAGGCTCTATTTCGCTGGCTCAGCTGACTGTCATGACTTCAATGATGGTTGCGATGACCTGGATACTTATCGACCTGTTTGACGATATCATGGTCATCATCAAAAACGGAATTTTTATCAATAATCTGCGCGGTTTTATTGAGTATGAGGAGAAGATTCCCGAGGATCAGGACGGTATCGAACCCGGAGAATTTGAGACTCTGGAGTTTGATAATGTCAGCTTCTCCTACAAGGACGAGGCAACCATAAAGAACCTGTCCTTTAAGATTAACAAGGGCCAGAAGATAGCGCTTGTCGGACACAACGGAGCGGGAAAAACTACTATCATCAAGCTGCTGCTTCGCCTGTATGACCCTACCGACGGAGTTATCAGACTGAACGGAACAGACATAAAGGAATACAATCTTCATGCATACAGGGAGCTGTTCGCAACGACCTTCCAGGACTTTGCCATCTTTGGAATGTCGGTTCGTGACAATGTTCTGATGGGACGCGAGTTTGACAATCCCGATGAGGTTGCCGAGGCTGCGCTCAGAAAGGCCGGAGTATGGGATGTCGTGGCGAATATGGAGAACGGTCTCGATACCATTATGACCAAGGAGTTTGATGAGAAGGGAGCGATTCTCTCGGGCGGTCAGAGCCAGAAGCTTGCGGTTTCAAGAACCTTTGCCCAGCCGGCTCCGGTCAAAATATTTGACGAACCCTCAAGTGCTCTTGACCCGATTGCCGAGTACGAGCTGTTCAAAAATATTATGAAGGAAGCAGACGGACATACACTTATATTTATTTCGCACCGTCTGTCCTCCGTAAAAAACTGCGATGAGGTATTCATGCTGGAGAACGGCACACTGATTGAGCACGGTACACACACGGAGCTTGCACATGCGGGCGGCCATTATGCGGAGATGTATAAGAAGCAGGCTATGAACTACCTTGCTATTACCGATGAAACGGAGGTGGTTCTGTAATGTTCGGAAAGAAAAAGGACGAAACAGTTCAGTCGGTAAAGACTGTTATTTCAAACAACTGGTTCCTGATTAAGCTTTGCATGTCAGCATCACCTGCGTATGTAATATTCCCGGTTCTGGACGCGGTTCGTAACCAGGTATCCATCTTCTTTGAGCATACCGTAGGTATCGGATATGTTCTTGAGGCGGCGGAATTCGGCTACCCGTTCAGAAAGGTGGCACTGGTAATACTGATTCTGTTCCTTGCCATCACTGCCGGAATGGTATTTACGGTATGGGTCGGCGACTATGTACAGGAAAAGAACAGACCGAAGGTACGCGAGAAAATAAAGCTGATGCTCTATGAAAAGGCTCAGGACCTCGATCTAGAATGCTATGACAACCCGAAGTACTATGATGAGATGGTACTGGCCATTTCCGAGGTTGATAACCAGATTGAGCGTTGTGTAACCTTCCTGAAAAATCTGATGTCGGGGCTGGCGACGTTTTTGACCTCGATTATATATTTCCTGCAAAGAGACAAGATATCAATACTGTTTGCAGTGGGCTCATTTATCATGACCTTTGGCTTGAGCATTCTCTACAACAAGATTTCGTACAAAATCAGAATCGAGAGGAATCCTCATGAGCGCGAGCGTGAGTATGTAAAGAGAGTATTCTATCTGCCTGATTATGCAAAGGAAATGAGACTGAATCCCCAGGTAAGCGACCTTATGATGGAGCGCTTCGACAAAGCCAACAAGGATGTATACAATGCCCAGAAGAAGTATGCTTATAAGCATTTCGGAGTAGGTTATCTGCTCAATTATGTATGTAATGCATTCGTGAGTGATGTCCTGTACATCTCGTATCTGGTTTTCATGGCGGGAGTGCGTCATGCGCTTTCCTTCAGTACGGTTGCCATTTTGTTCAACAGCTTCGGACGACTGAAGCACAGTCTGTCGATATTTACGGATACATATCCGTTTGCGGCCGAGACCAGTCTGTATGTGACTAAAATACGTCGCTTCCTCGAGTACGATAAGAAAATCGTTTCTGAGGGCGAACTGGTTTCCGAGCAGGGTGAGTCAAGAAGTCTGGAAGTTGATCATCTTAAATTTGCTTACAATGAGGACTCAGAGCCGATTCTGAATGATATTTCCATGACGATTCATCCCGGCGAAAAGATTGCTCTGGTCGGCTATAACGGTGCGGGAAAGACTACTCTTGTTAAGCTTCTGATGCGTCTGTACGATCCGAATTCGGGCGAAATCAGGCTGGACGGAGCAAATATACGCAAGTACGATGTTGAGAAATACCGTAATGCAATCGGTGTCGTATTCCAGGATTTCCATATCTTTGCGGGAAATGTAGCGGATAATGTAATTATGAACGGTGCAACAGAGTATGATGCGGAAGCTGTAAGAGAAGCGCTTAAGCAGAGCGGATTGCTGCCCAGGGTTGAGGAAATGGAGGACGGACTTGATTCGCAACTGACCACCGAAATAATGGAGAAGGGCATCAATCTGTCCGGAGGCGAGGCGCAGAAGCTTGCAATCAGCAGAGTATTCTATCAGCAGGCGGGACTTATGATTCTGGATGAGCCTTCAAGTGCACTTGACCCGATTGCAGAATATCAGCTCAATCATGCCATGCTTGAGGCAACCAGGGAAAAGACTGTAATCTTCATATCTCACAGACTGTCTACAACCAGACTTGCGGACCGCATTATTATGCTTGAGAAGGGAAGAATAGTGGAAGCCGGTACACATGACGAGCTTCTGGAACGTAACGGCAAATATGCGCAGATGTGGAAGGTTCAGGCCGGAGCATATCTGCAAAATGTTTAGGGAATGCTGTTTCAATACAAGCGCATCATTCATTTGTTGGATGGATATTATCCGGATGAAGAAACGCGAATCTGGGATAAGAATAAAAAGACCTTTGTTGTTAATTCGAAGAAATTCAGAGCATTCATAAAAGATAGAACGGATGCCGATAATCAGTACTATATATTACTGGATGAAATTCAGATTCTTGATAATTTTGTGGGAACGCTGAATGGTTTTCTTAGACATGCTAATTTTGATACCTATGTAACCGGAAGTAATTCTAAGATGCTATCCAAGGATATCATCACTGAATTTAGAGGACGAGGTGATCAGATTAGTATGACATCATTGTCTTTCAAAGAATTCTTTGATGCTGTAGATATGGATTTTGAAGAAGCTTACGAAGTGTATTCATATTATGGCGGAATGCCGTATCTTATCAATCTGAAAAGTGATAATGACAAACGTGAATATCTGAAGGGATTGTTTGCTGAGGTTTATATCAAAGATATCGTAGATAGGAATAATATAAGCGATGAAGATTCCTTTACCAGATTAATGGAAATAGTTGCCTCTTCTATTGG
>JAZUFW010000041.1:0-14806 GCA_045640905.1 Lachnospiraceae bacterium | reverse complement strand
AAATCAGGCTTTAATGAAGCACCGCCGATAAGTCCGCCGTCAATGTCGGGCTTTGAAAGAAGCTCTGCTGCATTTGCTGCATTCATAGATCCGCCGTACTGAATACGAACAGCGTCTGCTGTAGCAGCATCATACATCTTTGCAATCAAATCACGGATAAGCTTACATACTTCTTCAGCCTGATCAGCTGTAGCTGTTTCGCCTGTTCCGATAGCCCAAATGGGTTCGTAAGCGATAACCAATTCCTTAACCTGATCTGCGCTGACTCCGTCAAGATCCCAAGTAATCTGTCTCTCAATCCACTCCTTGTAAGTTCCTGCCTTACGAAGAGCAAGAGATTCACCACAGCAAAGAATAGGCTTTAATCCTGAAGCAAAAGCCTTCTTAACCTTGGCATTGATTAAAATATCGTTTTCACCGAAGATATCTCTTCTCTCAGAGTGTCCGATGATAATATACTCAACACCGGCATCCTTTAACATGGGAGCTGAAATTTCACCTGTGAATGCGCCCTTATCTTCAATGTAGAAGTTTTCTGCACCTACATGAACGTTGGTTCCCTTTACAGCAGCTGCTACGGGAACGATATCGATTGCGGGTACGCAATATACTACATCAACAGCGTCATTTACTACCAAATCCTTTAATGTTGCACATAATTCAACTGCCTCGCTGGGAGTCTTATTCATCTTCCAGTTACCGGCAATAATACGTCTTCTTGCCATTTTTATTTCTCCTTAGTATTTCTATTTGTCATCTGCTGCGTATACGCCGGGTAATTCCTTACCTTCAAGGAATTCCAAAGAAGCACCGCCACCTGTTGAAATGTGGCTCATCTTGTCTGCGAATCCCAACTGGTTGCAAGCTGCAGCGGAATCACCGCCACCGATGATTGTTGTAGCGTCTGTTTCAGCCAAAGCCTTGGCAACAGCGATAGTACCCTTTGCTAATGTAGGATTTTCGAAAACGCCCATAGGTCCGTTCCATACAACAGTCTTTGCTTCCTTAACTGCATTAGCAAATAATTCCTGTGTCTTAGGTCCGATATCAAGACCTTCCATATCTGCAGGAATAGCAGAAGAATCAACGTATGTTACATCGATAGGTCCATCAATGGGATCAGGGAATCCTGCAGCAATACCTGTATCGATAGGAAGTAATAACTTCTTACCAAGCTTAGCTGCCTTATCCATCATCTGCTTACAGTAATCAATCTTTTCATCGTCAACGAGTGACTTTCCGATTTCATATCCCTTAGCCTTTAAGAATGTGAATGCCATACCACCACCGATAATAAGTGTGTCAGCCTTCTCAAGAAGGTTATCGATAACGTTAAGTTTGTCGGCTACCTTAGCACCGCCCAAAATAGCAACGAAAGGACGAACAGGATTTTCAACAGCATTTCCTAAGAAGTCAATTTCCTTCTGCATTAAGTAACCTACTGCATTTACTCCTCCCTTTTCAGAGATATACTTTGTAACTACAGCAACTGAAGCATGAGCTCTGTGAGCTGATCCGAATGCATCACATACATAATCATCTGCGAGATCTGCAAGTTCCTTAGCAAAAGCTTCGCCGGCCTTCTGGGGCTTTGTTTCTTCTTCGCCACGGAAACGTGTATTCTGCAAAAGAACAACATCTCCTGCCTTCATAGCGTTAACAGCATCTGTAGCTGCCTGGCCTGTAACATTGTAATCTGCTACGAATACAACTTCTTTACCTAACTTTTCTGAAAGACGCTTAGCAACGGGTGCCAAAGATTCCTTCTCGTTAGGTCCTTCCTTTACTTTTCCCAAATGTGAGCAAAGAATAACCTTAGCTCCATCGTTTAACAATTTGTTGATTGTGGGCAATGCAGCCACGATACGTGTTTCGTCTGTGATTTCACCGTTCTTCAAAGGAACATTGAAGTCGCAACGAACAAGTACTCTTTTTCCCTGTGCGTTAAAATCATCAACGCTTTTCTTGTTTAATGACATATATTTGTCCTCCTAATATTTTTATTCCGATTCTTGCGCATTGAATCGGAATTGATTACAAATTATTAAAGTAAAAAAAGGGTCCGGTCCAAAAGACCGGACCCTCAAGGTCTACTAAATACTTAATTAACCTAATTCAGCGAAGTACTTAATTGTACGAACCATCTGAGATGTGTAAGAGTTCTCGTTATCATACCAAGAAACTACCTGTACAAGGTTATCCTGACCTACCATTGTCTGTGTAGCATCAAAGATTGAACCGTATGTAGAACCAACGATATCAGAAGAAACGATTTCTTCCTCGTTGTATCCGAATGACTCTGTAGCAGCAGCCTTCATAGCAGCGTTGATTTCTTCCTTAGTAACGCTCTTTTCTACAGTAGCAACAAGGATTGTTGTAGAACCTGTAGGAGTAGGAACACGCTGAGCAGAACCGATTAACTTACCGTTCAATTCAGGAATAACAAGGCCGATTGCCTTTGCAGCACCTGTTGAGTTGGGAACGATATTAACAGCACCTGCACGAGATCTTCTTAAGTCACCCTTTCTCTGAGGACCATCAAGGATCATCTGGTCACCTGTGTAAGCATGAATTGTGCTCATGATACCTGACTTAATTCCAGCAAGGTCGTTAAGAGCCTTAGCCATAGGAGCTAAGCAGTTTGTTGTACAAGAAGCTGCAGAGATGATCTTGTCATCCTTTGTAAGAGTCTTGTGGTTAACGTTGTAAACGATTGTAGGAAGATCATTTCCTGCAGGAGCAGAAATAACAACCTTCTTAGCGCCGGCATTGATATGTGCCTGAGCCTTATCTTTTGATGTATAGAAACCTGAACACTCAAGAACAACGTCTACATCAAGTTCGCCCCAAGGACAATTGTTTGCATCGGGCTCTTTGTAGATCTTAAGTGTCTTTCCGTCAACAGTGATTGTACCAGCTTCGTCATCAGCTGAAACTGTATCAGCCAAAGCGTACTTACCCTGTGATGAATCATACTTAAGCAAATGAGCTAACATCTTGGGAGATGTTAAATCGTTGATTGCTACTACTTCGTATCCTGCAGCACCAAACATCTGTCTGAATGCCAAACGACCGATACGACCAAAACCGTTAATTGCTACTTTTACTGCCATTTTAGTTTCCTCCTAAAAATGAATTGTTTATATTATTTTGTCTTTCTTTGTCATTTCAGATTGACAAAAGTTTGACAAAATTTAATCAGCACGTTTATTCTATCGAATTTACAATGAAAGTGCAAGCAAAAAATTGACCAAGATTTAACCTATATCATACACGGATTTAATGCAAAATTCCTTTGCATCGCCGCGAATGATGCTGACTGATTTTTCTCCCTTATCCATATCAAAGTAATTATCCGACAAATAAACCTCCGAATCGACTCCCGTAATGCATACATTCTTTGCGTACGCATCGGCAGTGATAATCAGTTTGTCACCATCTCTTCTTATTGAAAGATTCGGATTCTTAAAATAGTAATGCTTGGGCGGTGTAAAGAGAGCAGTTCCCTGTGAAACGCACTTTCCGAGACTGATTAATTCGTATGAAAGGTGTACTTCACGTTCGTCGTATTCGGAAAAATCCATGTAGTCAAGCCACAATCCGGAAAGAGCATCAACCTTGACCCCTTGTGTTCCCGAAAGCAGTTCCTGCGAATCCGACGTAAGAAGTCGCCATTTGACACTTCCTCCGAACGGAATTCTGGTTTCGTTCGCAACATGCAGTCTGGCACCCTTTTTAATCTCCTTCGGCTGTTGCACGCAGAAGGGTCTCTCCGTTAATTCTCCCGTTTCCTCACAGGAAATCATTAATGGAGCAAACATTCTTCTTTCCATGTAATGAAGTGCTTTCCATCTGCCGTAATAGTCAATTGATGACCATGAAGCTACCGGCCAGATATCATTGAGCTGCCAAACAACCGTACCCATACATTCGCCGCGATTTCTGCGGAAATGTTCTACTCCGTACCTTATTGCATCACCCTGCAAAAGCTGCGATGTATATACAAGCATGTCAAAATTTTTCGGATACAGATAAGTCGCTGAAATATAACTCAGTATCTTTCCGTTAGCTGAGCAATTTCTCTGATGCATCTCCATAACTCGAGAAAATACGTTCCGATCTTCGGGCAAAGTAAAGCTCTCAATAGTTCTTACTGAAGGGAACGACTGAAATCCAAATTCGGACAAATATCTGAACTTGAACTTGCGGTATTCGGTAAAAGGCTTTTCACCGTGCCATACATCCCAGTAATGGGCATCACCTTTATGTTCGTCCCAGGGATTGTCAAAGTTTCCTCCCGAAGAAGGTGATGACGGCCAATAAAATCTCTGAGGATCCTCAGCCTTGCATATTTTTGGCAAAATGTATTCAAAAATCTTTGTATAGTCAGCCTTCTGCTTCAGTGTCGGTTTCCAAGCTTTATCGAGAGTCTGTGTTTCCATCTCGTTATTGCCGCACCAAAGTCCTAAAGATGCATGGTGACGAATACGTCTGACTACGTCGATGGCTTCACCTATTATGTTTTCTTCAAACTCGTCATCAAGTTCATAGCTTGCACACGCAAACATAAAGTCCTGCCAAACAATGAGTCCCAATTCATCGCATATATCATAGAAGAAATCGTCCGGATAATATCCGCCGCCCCAAACTCTGATACAGTTATGATTAGCCCATACCGCGTCTTCCAGCAGTCGTCTGGTACGTTCCTTTGTTATTCTGCCAAACAGGTTGTCTTCCGGAATATAATCCGCACCCATTGCAAAAATCTTTACACCGTTTATCTGATGGGCAAAGCAGTTTCCGAATTCATCGGCTTCGGTATTCATCTCCATGGTTCGAAGACCGATTCTCTTTGTAACTGAATCAAGCTTATGTTTGCGGTAATCGGACAGAACTATCTCAACATTATAAAGGGGCTGAGCTCCGTATCCGTTCGGCCACCACAATTCCGGTTCGGTGATAGATACCACATATGTATCTTCAGCCTGCGTATATATTTCTCCCGAAGGTGAATAGACAACGATTGTGACATTAGTGTCATTATCTTCATTGAACAGTTCTATGTCGATATCAAAAGTCAGGTCAACTCTGCTGGGCGGAATATTTTTTGTTCCCGCAAAAGAAATATCCTTTGCATCCCAAATATGCTCCTGCTTAATCAATACCGAATTGATTCTGGCGTGATTTATTACTTCTAACGATACTTCTCTGTAGATTCCGGCATCGGGTACTCTCGGGCCCCAATCCCATCCGAACATGCAATGTGCTTTTCTCAAATGCGGAAAGCCTTCCATGCATTCTCCGGAGCCGCCCGTATAGCATTTCTGATTCTCAATGGCTATATATGTTGTAGGCGAATAGATATGAACACATAAAGTATTTTCTCCAACGTTTACGGGGGCACCGCAGTCCGAATGAAGCAGATCAAACTCATAGCTTCGATGCATATTCTTTGTCTGCCCCAACAGCAATCCGTTGACGTAAATATCAGCCAGTGTGTCTATTCCATCGAATTTCAATAACAGTGCATCAGCCTCTGTCATTTCCGGCGTAACGGTAAATGTAGTCGTGTACTCAAAGTCGTTGTCCATAAGAGGCAGGACCTTAAGCTCGTTATCTCTGTAATACGGGTCTTCAATGAGTCCTTCCTTAAGCAAAGCTCCGTATACTGTTCCCGGAACAGGCGCCTGTATCCCGTCTTTTGTCAGAGCGGCGTCCTTGCCCAATATTTTCAATGTCCAATCTTTGTTCAGCTTAATAACTTCCATCTATTCTTCCTGCCGTTCTAAAAATTAATCAACGTATAATATTTCCGACAAAGCGTCTATGGCCGCCATTCCTGAAGGCTCCATCACATCATCGGCACCGACTTTGACGTATCCGACATCACCGGAAGCCGTTTTTAATTTGACCCATTCTTTTCCGTCGGTTGCAACGATTATTACCGATTCACCTGATGGAATGGTATATACATGCGCATCTTCGCTTTGAGCCGAATAAACCTTAAAATCCGTCAACGCCGTATGCGAAAATGCCGAAGTGTATTCATACAAAGTGTTTCCGTAGGGTTCTGTTATTAAATGGTCAAACTGGTTGTAATAATGAACACCGTAATAGTATCCCGTACCCATCAGTTCCGTACGGCACGATGATTTGATATCCCCATAACCTGTGTAAGGATTAAAGCCCATATCCTCTTTTGTGGCAAATCCTTCAACGTATCCTATGTATATCAGTTTCGATTCCGAAAGCGTGAAATAATAGCTGACCTGATCGCATGAAGGACCTTCATCCAGGAACATTATCTGCAGTTCGGGATCCCATGAATTAATCTGTGTTACGTAATACCTGTCGGTAACCATCATATCCGGATATAAATCAAAGCTGTCCGATGTATATTGAGTACCGTTCACCGTAACGGTGAAACTGTCCATTGAGGCCTTTGCGGAAAAAGTATCGTTCTTTCCATCACCGTCCAGGTCTTCTTTATATTCCTTGTTATATGAAAGTTTCTTGGGATAATCGCTTGTTCGGGTAGCTTCTTCTGCCTGAATTTTCTTTATATTCTCAATCTCAATATCATTCAGGTCGGAATCAGCCACGTTGGCATCCAGGTTTTCATACCACGAGCACATATCGAAATGATTCTGTAAATACCATGTTTCAAATGCTCTGCCGTGGCGGGCATAAATTTCATTTCTGGCTATCCATAACTGATTAACATCAAGGGAGTACAAATAGTCTTCACTCACTGTCTTTTTATCCGAAAGAGGCAGTACATATTCGTCGACATTGTACATCGTATAAGGATTTTCCACACAAATGACCAGCATCTTTTCAGAGATGGCTTCCGACATTTTGAAGTATTCATCGTATATTTTTTCATCTTCCAAATCGCAGGGAACGTCAGTCGGCGTACCCATATAATAGAAATAGTCATCATCGTAAGCTATGAGACTATCTCCGGCATAATTCGGTATCATCTCCTCGGATGTATAAATCGAGAACAAAAATCCCATTCCCTCTTCTTTATCATACGAAGCCTTTTGATAAAAATAAAATCCGTCATAATTGTCGTTATGCACTTCTTCGGAATAATACTTATTATTCCAATAACCGGGGAACGTAATTGAATAATCGCCGAATACATCTACGAAGCTCTCTTCTACTTCAACAGCTACAGCATCAGGTTCTTCCGTAGGTTCGGGAGCAGGCGTTTCCTCCTTATCCTTTTTGGATTTCTTCTTTTTATCTTTCTTTTCCTTTTTCTTTTCTTTTTCGTCATCCCTTGAGTCTTCGTCTTCATCCTCATCTTCATCCGAATCCTTGTCAAAGGAAATTCCGAACTTGTCGGATGCAAATTCTTTGGCATTATCAACCAAAGTACATCCGCACAATGAAAAAAGCATTGCCAGAATAATCAATACAACCGACATAGTTTTGATAATTCTTTTCATTAAAACAGCCTCCGTTATTACTTATTTATGGTCGCACTCAGTAAAATATATCTTTGTTCTTCGTCTTTATTATATAATACTACACTCTGTCCGGGTGTAATCGCGCGGACGGGATTATCAAATTTGACATGTAAAACATCATCTTTTATATAAGCCTTTGCGTATTCACCCTTGTGAGCATACCTGACTTTTGCAAATACTTCGGTTTCATAAGTGAGACTTTCAGTTCCCATCATATTTACATTACTTGCTGTCAGACTATCCCCGTATATATCTTCATCAGAAATGACAATGGTGTCACTTTCCGGAATGATTTCTTTTACAAACACTCTGTGGCCTTTGGCAATATTAAGGCCCTTTCGCTGCCCTATGGTGTAATTTGTATACCCTGTATGTGTCCCTATGACATTCCCCGCTTCATCCACGAAATTGCCCGGTTTGGGAAGCAATTCCTTCGGAACATTTTCCCGAATAAACGCTGCGTAATCTCCGTCCGGAATAAAACAAATATCCTGGGAATCTTTCTTTTGGGCAACAATCAATCCCAATTCTTCGGCTATCGAGCGCACCGTATCCTTATCATAGTCGCTAAGCGGCATCAATGTCCTGCCCAATTCATTCTGCGATAAATGTGATAAAGCATACGTCTGATCTTTCCTGTTTGACAAATTAAGAAGTGAAAATCGCCCGGAATCGAGCTTTATTACCTTGGCATAATGTCCTGTTGCAACATACTGTGCATCAATCCTGTCAGCATATTTATACAGTCCGTCAAATTTGATTTTACGGTTGCACATCAAGCAGGGATTCGGGGTTTTTCCTTTCATATATTCATCAACAAAGTATCCGATTACTTCATCTTTGAATTCCTTTGAATAATCAAGCACCTCATGATGAACCCCTAAAGTTTGGGCTATCGCACGAGCGTCCTCAATCTCCTTTTCCGATTCGGGAGTATCGAACATCTTTAATGTAATAGCACTGACTTCGATATTCTGTTTTTGTAACAAATGAGCTGCCACGGCGGAATCAACTCCGCCTGACAGCCCAATAACAGCTTTCGCCAAATTAGAACTCCTTATTTCGGTTATTACCAATCTTTAATGCTACATATCCGAGCATGAACATATCAAGAAGCATGGAACCCAAAAATCCGATAATCGGAATAATATCCAATATCAGTACTGCAAGCATACCAATGGCCGATGTCAGATATTTGTTTCCCTTAGGTACAATCAAACGTGCCAACGCAGCAGCCGAGAATGAACTTCCCAAGCACAAAACAACTATATAAGCTGCCATCAAAACTGCGGCCAACGGTGCACCGATTCCAAAGCAGCACAGGATAAATGATGCAATCGGGACAAGTAAAAATGTTCCGATACCGAGACCTATAATGGCTCCGGTTTTGGTTTTTAAGAAAGCGCCGGCTTCCGTCAAATTCTTATCAAAGAAAAGGAAATATGCAAAGCCGATAAGAACATATGCAAATATCCAGTAAATGCGGCTCAGTAACTTATTTTTAATCTTGTTAGCCATCGTCGCAGCAGCTTTTGCTTTAGCCTTTTTAGCAGCATCTTCCGCATCATCGTTGGTTCTTACGGAAAATGAATAATCACCGTCAACTATATCTTCGGCATCCTTGGGATTTTTTTCGGCCTTGATGGTCAAATCCCCGGAAACATGCGCATTATCACCAATCTTTACTTCATTAGCTTCGATGGTTACATCACCGTCAACATCCAAGTCAAAAAATACTTTGTCCCCGGACAAAGAGGCTTCATAACAATCTCCCGATGCGCTGATATCGCCGGCTCCTACTTTTACCGCACAGGCATCGATGTCGGTAATTTCTACAGAGGATCCGGCCGCATATACATTTGCTCTTGCATATACGTTATCGATACCGATTTTGTTACCGACTACAAAAACATCTGCCTCAACTTCACTGTTGGCGATATATGTATCATTACCGAAAACGAACATATTTCCATACGTTTCGGAATCCTCTATATCAACATCTAATCCGAACGCAAACAAATCCAGATTGCTGCCCGATACGGAAACATCTTTACCCATCTCGAAGCGATTGCCTGCTGAATCCTCATCGGAGTAACTTCCATCGGAGCTGACCTTGCCGGAACAGCCTCCGAGCACCAATGCAGACAAAAGTATCATCAATAAAATAGCGTTTTTGCTCTTTTTCATTACAATAACCTCATAAATAATTATTCAATGAACAATATTCTATCACAGAATTAACGCTATTCAAAGTGCTCGACTACCTGCTCAAGGTAATCCCTTATAGGCAAATGCTGAGGACAGATTCCTTCGCATTTACCGCATTTAATACATGTTGATGCAGCATTTGAATTCTTTATCACGTTATTGTAATACTCACCCTGAGGTGTCCAACCTTTTTCCTTACATTCCTGCTTGTCCGCATTATACAAAGAAAAGAAAGTGGGAATCGGTATCTGCATGGGACATCCGCCTGTACAATATGCGCATCCCGTACAAGGTATTGCAATATCTTTATTGATAATATCCGCTACCTGCAAAGTCATCTTGACCTCATCGTCGGTCAACGGTACAAAATTCTCCATGTATGAAGTGTTATCAAGGAGCTGTTCCATATTGCTCATTCCGCTTAATACCAAAGCTACGTTGGGCAATGAAGCAGCGAATCTGATAGCCCATGACGGAATCGACAACGTATTGTCACGATTCTTCAATAAAGTTTCGGCTTCAGCGGGAACCTTTGCCAAAGTTCCTCCCTTTACGGGTTCCATTACAAAGACTTTTTTATTGTGTTTTTCAGCTACCTCGTAGCATTTTCTTGACTGAATCCCCTTGCTTTCCCAATCGAGGTAATTAATCTGCAATTGAACAAACTCAACTTCGGGATGATCGGTCAGCACGCGGTCCAAAAGTTCCGGTGAATCATGGAACGAAAATCCCATGCACTTAACCAGTCCTTTTGCTTTTTTCTCAGAGAGCCAGTTAAAGCAATCAAGGCGCTGATATTTATCATATGAATGAGCATTGACATCATGAATCAGATAATAGTCAAAGTATCCGGCTCCCGTTCTTTCAAGCTGCTCATTAAATACTCTGTCACGATCTTCCAAAGTATTAAAAAATTCCGAATGAAGTTTTGTAGTGATTGTAAATTTATCTCTGGGGTAACGGTCTACTATCGCTCTTTTTACAGCCGCTTCACTTTGACCGTCGCAATACATTAACGCGGTGTCGAAATATGTAAAGCCTCGCTTTATATATTCATCAACCATGCTGTTAAACTCATCAAAGTCGATAGTATTGTCAGGCTTCATGGGCAGTCTCATAAGTCCAAATCCAAGTTTACGTTTCATCTCCATATTAACCATCCTCCATGGTGCACAAAATATGCTTAAATTATACGAAATCCCGAACGAAAATAGTATAACTTTCGTTCGGGATTTAATCATTTTAAAACAGTTCGTATATCCAATCCGGTATCTCGTCTTTCAATACATAATACAGGCCGCCCTGATAATCAATGTATTCATAATCCTTTTTCGGATAAATTCTGATATCAAAATTGTATTTATCGGAAGGCAGGCGATCCCATACCTTCTGCAGTTCCGACGGAGCCGCCTCATCAAGTATTCGGCTTATGGTTTCAATATCCGTAACCGTAGCATTTAATGTCTGAGAATCATATACATCATTTTCTTCATCATAAGTATCCTTATAATATGTAACTTCTATACTGTCGATATCCTCAGGTGTTAAAGCACGGACATCGAATGCGCCATAAACAAGCGCCTTCAAATTGCTGAAATTCTCATACAGAGGTATCTCATAGAATTGATACGGAGCAGCCTCGATTTTGACTATTCCCTCAGGATATTTGCTCTGACCTTCGTTGTATGAAAAAGTCTTTATATCCTTTGCGAAGGCATCAACAATCTTTGAAGGAGTTATTGCCAGTTCTTCGGAATATATGCCGTTTGTATAGGAAACAGGGCACATGTTTTCATCCAGGTATTCACCTTTTTCAAGGACTTCGAATACGGTATTATAATATTCTTCCGAAGAAACTATCTCGTTCAGGAGTTGTATGGTTTCCTGATCAGATAAATCAACGTATATCTTTCGCTTGGCATTCATGCCGGACTTTTTCCTGTAATAAACATTGATCCAATCTACGGTGCCTTCTTCGGCGTCTTCATAGAACTTGTTTCCTTTGGATTTTTCTGCCAGGCGTGCTATGCAGTCAATGTTTTCAAGATACATTTTATCCTTTATCACATTTCCTTCAAACAGCCATTCAACATCCGTTTCGTTGTTATCTTTTTTGTTAAAAAGATAATGCGTTTCATATCTGTTCACATATAAAGTTACAGCGTAACTCGATACATCTTTTGAAGAAGGGATATATTCATCAAACTTAGGTATATCAAATTTGAAAACGGCAAAGATAGCAAGCGTCAAAGCCACACATATCAAAGAACTCCACCATGACTTAACCGCGCCTTTTATATCAAAGGAATAAGCAACTTCTACCGCCATTGCAAGTACTGCCGAGCATGCCAGCAAAGAAACTACCATAAACCATTCGGATCCCAGATATCCAAACCATGACACATAGCAGACAAACATCGTGACAGTCGGCACAAACACCAATTTAAATACCAGTCTGACCCATCCGGAATATACGCTCTTTGACAAAGCCTCCGCAGGACGTTTTCGATAGCAGACATATGCCAGGAAACCGCAAATCAATGCAAACATCAGCCACACTATTAAATCTTTGGATAAAAGACTAAGTTCCTTGCCAATGCTATTGGCCTTCTTTAAATCCCAAAGCATATCATTATATCGTGTAAAGGGCGTCAAGAAGTTATTGCTGAAGCCAAAGTAATCATCTGCCGTTTTAAAAAAGTGCTGCATTAAAAATGATATTGCGTCCAAAAAGAGCATGGGTCCTACAGACACAAACAGTATTCCGGCCAGCGACACAAAAATGTTGCCGCAAAGCAGCACAAAAATTGTTGCAACCGAGTATTCCAATATAAACAGCAGCATATTAATAAACACGCAAAGCAAAGCTTCTTTGATTGCCAGAGTTGACATATACCCCCAGCAAAGTCCCACTATTCCTGCCATAATCAGGCAAATAATGTAGGGCACAAACATAATGAGCAGGCCGGATACATAATCCTGTCTGTATCTTTTACCGATTTTAACCGGCAACGATTTTAATGTGTCGACTTTGCTTCTGTTATTCACATATCCGAATATTCCGACAGCAAAAACGACTCCTAAAACAACAAAGATATACGGCGACCTGAATCCTACTCCGTCGCATACCGCCTCTTTCATCTCTGCAATAAATAAAGCTTTTGACCGTGCACTTATATCATAATAAGCTCCCTGTGCGGTGCGATCCAAATATGCAATGGTTATGGTCGGATACATCACCAGCATCGTCAAAAAGCTGACGGCCCACATCCAGGTTTTTCCCCTCATCATTTGTCGAAAATCAACCCAAAAGGATTTTCTTGATGTCATATCCTGCCACCTCCGTTTCCGAAATAAATATCTCTTCGAGTGATAATGGAAGTGCCTCGAAGAACACTGTATTGATACATGAAAAGGCATTTATCGCCTCATCCTGCCTACATCTTAAGGTAAGCGTATACAAAGAACCTCTCTTTTCTACGCTCAAAACTTCGAACGAATTAAGAACCTTTTCTTTATCTGCTTCATTTTCAAAGACCACCTGAACTTTTTGAACATTCAGCTTCATGTCTTCAAGATCCTTTGACAGCAAAATTCCTCCTGAATGAATCAATCCGATATGATCACAGATATCCTCTAATTCACGCAAATTGTGTGAAGATATGATAGGTGTCAGGCCACGAGCATCCATTTCCTTTGCTATAATGCTCTTCACAGCCTGTCGCATCACAGGGTCAAGTCCGTCAAACGTTTCGTCGCATATCAGATACTTAGTTTTCGCACATATTCCAAGCAGCATTGATAACAGTTTTTTCATGCCTTTTGAATAAGTGTTAATTTTCCTTTTTTCTTCCAGTTTGAATATAACAAGGTACTTTTTGAATTCTTCCATATCAAACTGTTCATAAGCATCCGAATAGAAACCTGCCATTGAAAGGGCATTGGAATTCGGAATAAAATACGGTTCGTCCGGAATGAAAAAGACTTCCTTTTTTATATTCGTATTATCATATATTTCCTGCTCATCGATATATATTCGTCCCGAGTCCGGTTTGTAAACGCCCGCAAGCATTCTGAATATAGTACTTTTGCCCGCTCCGTTAGTCCCTATCAGTCCAAACACGGTGTTTTCTTTGATATCAAAGGAAACATCGCATACCGCTTTTATATCATCAAAGCTTTTACTGATATTTCTGATTGTTATCATAAATCTCTACTCCTTTATTTCATAAGTCGCACTTAATATCCTGCTGATTTCGTCCATTGATATACCATAGGCTTTGGCTTCGGAAAACATCTTGCTCATCGAAGTCAAACATTTCTCTTTTCTGGCACTTAACAAGTCTTTGTTATTTGAAACAAAGTTACCTCTGCCTTTAATAGTGTAGATATAACCTTGGCGTTCAAGTTCCGCATACGCTTTTTGAATCGTATTCGGATTGATGGATATATCCATGGCCAGCGTCCTTACTGACGGCATTCTTTCATCCGCTTTCAGAACTCCCCTCAATATAAGTTGCGAAAACTTTTCAACAACCTGTTCATATATTGGCCGTGTGTCTTTGTAATCAATGGTAATCATATTAGCCTCCGTGCGTTCTAACTGTACTATCTATATTAGTACACGCATTGTTGATTGTCAATACAAAATAAAAGAGCCTGTCACAATGACAGGCTCTCGTTGATTCAGTGTTATATTTTTGATGGAAAATATCAGTCTTGTTTCGGAACGCTGATAAACAAAGGCGAAACATCATCCGGAATCTTAGCGGTTTTTATTTCCGTTTCCGGCTCCTTATTCGGTCTGTTATAATAATCCACAAGACTTCTCATTTCCGTAGGTGCGAAAAGTCCACCTTCAACCTTATTAAGTTCCTCATCCGAAAGATTTCTGTTGTTCATTTTTTCATTATTGTCTATCATAAAAAAGTCCTCCGATTTCATTTAATCAAACGCTTTTAACAGTGGTTACATATTAATATACGCTTTTTTAATTAAAATGGCTACTAATGAGTCACCGTGTTTTGCTTTTGTTTGCGTACCTTCCCAAAACTACATGAATTTCGCTTAATGTGTCACTCTACGCAAAATAGGGCAACCGCCTCATATATTCTTCTTCA
>JAZUFW010000040.1:0-4270 GCA_045640905.1 Lachnospiraceae bacterium | reverse complement strand
TCCATATCATCAAATGAGAATGGATAATGAACTATTATCTGGGTGGGTTTCAATTATTTATCTGACTGATGGAGAAACAAGATATTGGGAGTATGAGAAGGCTGGTCGTATACCAGTATGTGGAAAAAATATGATTTGGCTTACTATTATTCCTGATGGAAAGTCAAGATGTATTGGAACATATTTACTTCCCAATAGGCGTGTAAGTACTTGGTACATTGATGTTATTGAAGAAATCGGTATAGATGATGATGGGATTCTTTTTTATATAGACAAATATCTTGATGTTATGCTTACACCACAAGGGGACATATGTGTAAAGGATAGAGATGAATTGGATTCAGCATATCAGTCCGGCGAATTGAGTAAGAAACAGTATGATGATGCTATTCTCGAAGGGGAAAAGATAATTAGAGAATTAGCTTCTGATATTGAAAAAACTGAGAAATATTGTATTGAAATATTGAACAGAGCAGAAACAATGATTAAAGATGATGTATTCACTGTTTTTTTAGATATAGATGGAGTTCTGGATATTTATAATCCTAATAAGAATATACAGGAATTATTACCTCAAGCAATAGATTACTTAAAGACTTTTGTCGATAGAACAATGGCTAAAGTAGTTATTGCCTCTGATTGGAGATATGGGGCTTCTAAATATAGAGAAAAAGCAATAGCACTTGGGTATAATAATCAAATTGCTCTTTGGAACGAGCTATCAGCTGCTTTTAAAAAGTATGAAATAACCATATCAGATGTAACTCCATGGGATGAAAACTTCAAAAATAGAACAGAGGAAATTAAGCAATATCTAAATATGAATCCATCGATTCGCAGATACGTAATATTTGATGATTGCTATGGGGATGATTATAGCAGTGATAAGAGGATTCAAGAGCATTTAATCTTTGTGGATGCACTTAAAGGATTACAAATTGAAAATGTTTTGCAGGCGTGTAGAGTAATGAATAATGTAAGTATATCGGACAACAGCAAACTATAGTTAAATTGTGACAAAAATTGTTATTTTTGTTTATACAGCAAGACAAATACAACCAGTATGAAGTTGTTCGGAGACAAATATGAAAAGTTGGAAACCGATCCTGTATGCTTTGGGGGCAGCTGCTCTGTACGCAATCAATACGCCTCTGTCAAAGCTGCTGCTGTCCAGCGTTCCTTCCACTCTGATGGCGGCTTTTCTGTATCTCGGCGCAGGGCTGGGCGTCGGTTTGATGTATCTTTTTCACAGGAAGAAAGAAGACAAAAGTGAGCGTATTGGAAAATCCGATCTGCCTTACACGGTCGGTATGATCCTTCTGGATATACTGGCACCCATTTTCCTGATGATCGGCATCAAATACGGATCGGCAGCAAACGCTTCGCTGCTTGGAAACTTTGAAATCGTGGCCACAGCGATGATCGCGCTCATTGCTTTCAGGGAAACTGTCACCAGGCGCCTGTGGATCGCTATCGCGCTCATAACTGCTTCGAGCATCGTTCTGTCGTTTAACGGAAACGGAAGTTTTCAGCTTTCTGTCGGATCGCTGTTCATTTTGCTCGCGACCGTATGCTGGGGACTGGAAAACAACTGCACCCGCAGTATATCCGACAAGAGCACCTATGAGATCGTTCTGCTGAAGGGACTGTTTTCAGGCAGTGGTTCCCTGATCATCGCCATGATTTTGGGTGAACAACTGCCTAACGTCCGGTATATCATTTTGGCCATGCTGCTTGGATTCGTAGCCTACGGACTGAGCATATTCCTTTATGTCAGGGCGCAGCATTTCCTTGGCGCGGCGAAAACCAGCGCGTACTATGCCATAGCACCATTCATAGGCTCTTTTTTGTCTTTCGCAGTGATTGGCGAAGCTCTGACCGGAACCTATTTCCTGGGGCTGATCATCATGATTGCCGGAACCCTGTTTGTTGTGATGGATACCCTTAATCAACGGTCATAACATCATCGGAGGAGAAGAGAGAACGATATGGAACTAAACGATGCTATGGAAACCCAGATGAGTGTTAATGGAATCGAGTACAGAGTCAAAAAGCTATTAGGCAAAGGCAAGGGCGGTTATTCCTATCTGGTTGAGAACAACGGGAATGAATATGTTTTGAAGCAGATTCACCATGAACCTTGTGAATACTATCAATTCGGAAACAAGATACAGTCAGAAATTGACGATTACAATAAATTAAAAAGTATCGGAATCAGGATGCCGCGACTGATAGACGCGGATATTGAAAATGAGAGGATCCTTAAGGAATACATCGAAGGAAAAACGGCTGATGAACTTGTGAAAGAAGGCACGGACGTCAGCGAGTATATTGAACAGGTAAGATGCATGTGTACGTTACTCTATGATAAACACATCAATATCGATTACTTTCCAACCAATTTCGTGGTTCGTGAACATAAGGTCTATTACATAGATTTTGAATGTAACGACTACATGGAAAAATGGGATTTTGAGAACTGGGGAATCAAATACTGGCGTCAAAGTCCTGAATTGACATGATTTGAATTTTCCCACAAAACAGATTAACAGAAGTCAACGACAAACAGGAATAAATGGAGGGTATGTATATGGGAAAAGTGAAACTGACAATAACGGAAAGCAATTGCTGATGCGGCTATGTCAAGACGGGAGATATATTTGTAGTGGATGATTTATGTCCTCCGCTGTGCCACGAGTTATGGAATACCATATATCCATCTGTATACGCGTTAAAGAACGGCGCTGTTCTTGATTACGGTACAACGCGTGCCAAGTGCTTTGACGCGGTGTGTCCGGATGAATGCCGGGTCCATATTCACGGGGAAGTAATGGAAGAGTAACAGATTTCATTTGTCGACGAGATAAGCCAATAATTTCTTTATAAAGAGTGTTAAGGTCAGATTATGTGCAATTCCGTAAGTGGGCAAACGGTATCGTCAAGGATTATACGCTCAACCAATAAATTAATCTGACATTAATGATACCATCCGTCAAGTATGCTATGATTACTGTCGAAACGCATTTGCCGGCGTTTGAACGATTATTCCGGAGGGTAGAAAGATGATCAAAGCAATTGTTTATATGTCAGAAACCGGGCATACCCAAAAGTATGCGGAACTTCTCGGAGAACACACGGATCTGCCTGTTTACAACCTGAAGACTGCCATCAGGGAAGTGCCCAAAGACACCGAAATCATTTATCTCGGATGGCTCATGGCGGGTTCGGTCAAAGGATATAAGAAGGTACCGAAGTACTTTACCGTCAAAGCTGTATGCGGTGTCGGAATGTCCGGCGGCAATTCTCAGATCGCGGATATACAGAGAGTGAACAGCCTTCCGGAGGGAATGCCGGTCTTCTATCTGCAAGGCGGATTTGAAATGGATAAACTTCATGGGATTCACAAACTCATGATGAAAACGATCAGGGCAGGGCTTAAAGACAAGGCAAACAGAACGGCAGAGGAAGAAGACATGCGGAAGCTTCTGCTTCAGGGTGCCAATCTGGTGTCTGACGACCGTTTGTCTGAAGTATTGACTTGGTACGACCAGAACAAGTGACTGAAACAGTGAATATATGAAGTCCCTGCTTGTCGATGCTTTACATGTCAATATCCCGTTAAGAACACTTAAGGCAGAAGGAGCATTACGCGACAGGCAGGATAAAAACGGATGACACGGCTCGTATCAATCATGCGACGAATGTTTCTTGCTTTGATCCTGCTTATTTGATACTTTCATTTTGATCTTCATGGGTCAGGAAAGAATCGATGAAACATGAAAAGCAAGAAGGCATTATTCACTGGAACCGGGCTGATCATGATGGTCATCTGCTCCGCAGCTTTTATTCCTACGAGACAGCCATACGCAGGAATCATTTGCTTTTCGGTATTGCTTGTTAAAGGATTTCTGACGATCACAAACGGAAGTATTCAAATGAATCTAAAATAGCTTTGGTGAACATCATCATGTCTGTCGGGTACGACAGGCGTTTTTTTGTTCAAAAAACATGCAAGTAATTACCAATTGTTCACATTGCGGTCAAAATAGGTTCATATACGTACTTTATTCTGTATATGGCGGAACCAGATGATTATCACAACGAAAGGAATTGAACCATGCTCATCCACCAGGACAACAGCCATTTTGAACGGATCGAGAAGAAATTCCGCATGACACCGGAACAGTACAGTCAGCTTTTGCCGGTGCTGGAAAGTCATATGGAAAGGGATTCATACGGAGAAACGCGGGTCCACAACATCTTCTATGAC
>JAZUFW010000039.1:0-6907 GCA_045640905.1 Lachnospiraceae bacterium | reverse complement strand
GACAATATAAAGAATTTGTTTTCAAAAATATACTTATGTCAAAAAATGAATAAATCAAACGCCGTCAAAATTTTTGTGAAAAGTATAGGATATGAAAAATATATTAAAGAACATTCAAATACCGACGAAGATTATGCCATGTTTATTGCCGAAGCGAACAAAATTATCGAAAATCTTAAATCATACGATGAAAATCAAAGCCTTGATGATTTTGTATATGAAAAGGAGAATTTTGAAAATAAAGAAAATCAAGATCTCGGAATACATATTATGACCATGCATAATGCAAAAGGACTTGAATTTGAAAATGTATATTTACCGGATTTGAACGAAGGAATAATTCCGTCAAAAAACATGCGGGAAGATGAAATTGAAGAAGAGCGGAGACTATTGTATGTAGCGATAACCAGGGCAAAAGAAAACCTCTATTTATTTGCTTCAAATGAGCGAAACCGTGATGTTTCCAGATTTATAAAACCTTGTATTTTTAAGGCGATTACATTATAATAATGTTAATAACTTCTAGGAGGGTTACCATATGGTTCAATTGATTATCGGTGAAAAAGGAAAAGGCAAAACTAAAGTACTTTTAGACAAGGCAAACGAAAATGTTTTAAGTGCAAACGGAAACGTTGTTTACCTTGATAAGAGTTCTAAACACATGTATGAATTGAATAATAAGGTTAGACTTATCGATGTTTCAAATTATGGCATCGAAAATTCCGATCAGTTTATCGGATTTTTAGCAGGTATTATTTCTCAGGATCACGATCTGGAGCAGATGTATTTTGACAATTTCCTTTCTATCGCTGTTTGCGAAGATAGTTTTGAGGAAGTTCTTAACAAGATTGAAAAAATCAGTAATACTTACAAAGTTGATTTTATTATTTCAATGTCAAAAGTTAAATCAGACCTTTCCGATTCATGGCAAAATTCGGTAATCGTAGCTTTATAAAATTTATTTAGATATTTATATTGTTGTTGGAAGCGATACATTAAAGTATCGCTTCTGACATGTAAGGGACTTTTTTAGGAAATAACAAGAAAGGAGAAAAGATGAGTTCGGATAATAATGTAATAGATATTAAAAAACCGCGCGGAATGAATCTCGGTCTCGTTATTTTTCTTGTTATTTTTTTGTATATTGTAATTGCAATATTTAATTATTTTACACAGAAACATATTGAATCCTATCAGGTTACCATGGGTTCTTTATCTACCAACAATATTTATAAAGGCGTAGCTTTACGTAATGAAACCATAGTCAGAAGTGACAATTCCGGCTATGTTAATTATTTCGCCAGAGAATCTGAAAGAATAGGTCACGGAAATCTGGTTTATTCTTTGGATGAATCCGGAAAAGTATCCGAATATCTTAAAAATGATATAGATGGATCTGATTTGACAAGCAAAGACTTAACCGAATTAAAGACAGATATTTTGGCATTTATTAATCGTTTTGATAAAAATGATTTTTCATCTTTATATGATTTCAAATACTCCGTGCAGGGAACAGTACTTAAGTTATCCAATGCCAACATTTTATCCGACATCGAAATGATTAATAATTCCGGTGTAAAAGATTTGGTTAATTTTAATTATGCTCCGACATCGGGATATATAGTTTATTCCATAGACGGATATGAGGATGTTTCATTAAATGATTTCAATTCTGAATTAATCGATTATAAAAACTATCAAAAGAAACAGCTCATTTCCAATGAATTGGTAGCCGAAGGCGACCCTGTATATAAGTTATGCACTAATGAAGATTGGTCAATAGTAATTCAAACCGAGCCTGAAAAGGCCGAAGAACTGATTGCCGAAGAATATGTTAAAGTAAAGTTCTTAAAGAATCAGGATACTTCATGGGGACAGGTATCAAGCTATACAAACGCCGACGGCGAAACTTTTGTAATGCTTACGTTCAATAATTCCTTGCTTGCATTCTGCACGGACAGGTTTATTGATATAGAATTGATACTTGAAGAAGATAACGGATTGAAAGTTCCCAATTCATCCATTGTTGAAAAAGAGTTTTTCATTATTCCCAAAACATACATAACAAAGGGCGGAAATTCGAATAATGAAGGCGTTTTACGTCAGATTTATTTAGAAGACGGCTCATTGTCGACAGAATTTATAGAAACACAGATATATTCTGAAACGGAAGAAGAATATTATATTGATGATATGACTTTACGTATGGGTGATATATTGATAATGCCCGAATCAATGGATAACTATACATTATCAAAGAAGGGTTCGCTTATCGGAGTATATAATATCAATAAGGGATATGCAGACTTCAAACAGATAAATATTTTGTATCAAAACGAAGAATATTCAATAATTAAGCCCAATACGGTTTACGGACTTAGCAGCTATGATTACATAGTTTTGGATGCAACGACCGTTAATGATGATGAATTGATATACGATTAATACAAAATATTGATAAAGCAGTGAAAAAATCCCCATATTTTGTTGACATATTCAGAAAAAATGCAGATAATAATAATTAGTATCATTATATAATATGAGGAGACTGTAATGGGTGCATTTGACAAGTTTTTAAATTATATGAAAATTGATGACGGTGAAGAATTCTACGATGATGATTATTATGATGACGAAGCCGAGACAGTCAAAGAAAAGCCGTCTGTAAAAGATGATTCTTTTGAAGAGAAAGCTACTAAAAAACCTGCAAAAGTTTCACCCTTAACCAGCAGACAGCCAAGAAAAGGAAATTCAAATATGGAAGTTGTCAGAATCGAACCTACGTCTGTTGAAGACGGTAGAAAGATTTCAGATTTATTACTTGAGAATAAAGTTGTTTTCCTTGACTTGGAAGGCATTGACATGAATCTGGCTCAAAGAATTATCGACTTCACATCCGGTGCCACATATGCAATAGACGGTACTTTACAGCAGATGTCTAAATATACATTTGTTATTGCGCCTCCGGTTGTAAGTGTTTCGGGAGATTTTCAGGATTCTTTCACAACCAATTCATCCGTAACTTTTTAGTTTAGATTCATTGGCGCCGGTTTCGGCGCCTTATTTTTTGAGAACATGAATACAATTAACGTAAAACTTGATAACAAACCCTGCTACGATATAAATATTACCGAGGATTTTTCCGGGATTAATGAATTATTCGATTTCGGAACGCGTAAAATCGGTATTATTACAGACGATAATGTGGCAAATAATTGTCTGGATGAGTTCAAAAGTGCTTTACCCAAGGATAATGAAATTTTTGTCTACTCAATGACTCCGGGGGAAAATCAGAAAAATCTGGACACTGTTAAGGAAATATATAAATTTTTAATCGGAAACGGTTTTGGAAGGTCTGATATCCTTATAGCTTTGGGTGGCGGAGTAGTAGGTGATATTACGGGATTTACGGCTGCAACATTTAAACGGGGAATGGATTTTATCCAGGTGCCGACTACTTTACTTTCCATGGTGGATTCCTCTATAGGCGGAAAAACCGGAGTTGATTTCGACGGATATAAGAACATGGTCGGAGCCTTTAAAATGCCCGCCTTGGTCTATATTAACTATCATGCTTTGAAATCGTTACCGGACAGACAATATTACAGCGGTTTTGCTGAAATAATGAAAGCCGCCTTAATCAAGGACAGCACTTTCTATACATATTTGATTGATAATATATATGAAATATGCGACAGAGAAGATGAAGCGGTTTCCTACATTATTGAAAAAGCGATAAACATAAAGAAATTGGTGGTAGAACTAGATCCGTATGAAAAACGTGAACGTATGATGCTTAATTTCGGTCATACCATCGGTCATGCAATCGAAAAGTATAAGAATTTCGAACTGACACACGGAGAATGCATAGCTCTCGGAATGGTTGCAGCATCGTATATATCATATCAAAAGAACTTTTTAACCAAAGAAGAGTATTATGAGATTAGAGATATGTTTGTTCCGTTCTGCCTGCCCATATCAATAGAAATGATGGATTATGACGCCGTTATCGAAAATCTTAAAAATGACAAAAAAGTAATAGACGGTAAAATGAACTTCATTTTGATTAAGCGTATCGGAAAAGCAATGATTGATACTTCGGTTTCTTTCGATGATATCAAAAAGGCATTGGAAGAACTGAATTTTGACGAGGCATGGTAAATGAATAAAAAGAAGATATATATTATTGATATTTTATTGTTATTGGTTCTTATAGGAATCGATCAATATACTAAATATTTGGCCGTAATTAAGCTTAAAGGACAGAATGCTTATAATATAATAAGCGGTGTCCTGGAACTGAATTATCTGGAAAACAAAGGCGCTGCTTTCGGAATGTTACAAAATCAGAAAATATTCTTCATTTTTGTAACAGTTGTATTTTTAGCTGTAATCATTTATGTACTTATTAAGGTTCCTTCACAGCCTAAATATAACAAACTCCATATTTTGTTAGTGGTTATTTCCGCAGGTGCAATAGGTAATTTTATTGACAGGCTTCGTCTTGATTATGTTGTTGATTTTATCTATTTTTCATTGATAAATTTCCCGATTTTTAATGTAGCCGATATGTATGTCACGGTTTCGACCATTCTGCTTGTTATTATTATTTTATTTGTATATAAAGATCATGATTTTTATTTTCTGTCATTTAAAAATCAAAAATACCGTGAAATGTAAATGGAATCTAAAGAACATCTGATTTTTAACGTAAATGAAGAATTCGAAGGTGAAAGAATCGACAAATTTGTTACAGCTTTTGTGGATTCTTTTTCTCGTTCTTACCTTCAAAAATTAATAGATTCAAAAAATATTCTGGTTAATGGAAAAGAAGTAAAGCCAAGTTATAAATGTAAAGTCGAGGATGCCGTTGAAATATATGTGCCTGACGACGTTATTCCTCCTATTTTACCGCAAGATATACCTTTGGACGTATTGTATGAGGACGGAGATGTTATTGTCGTAAATAAGCCCAAAAACATGGTTGTTCATCCTTCGGCAGGACACTATGAAAATACTTTGGTCAATGCTTTGCTATACAGATGTCAAAATAACCTTTCCGGAATCAACGGTGTTCTGCGCCCCGGAATAGTTCACAGAATTGATAAAGATACTACAGGATCCGTTATAGCCTGTAAAAATGATTTTGCTCACCGGTTTATAGCTGAGGAATTAAAAGAGCATAGATTAATTCGAAAATACCATGCCATTGTTCACGGATGCATAAATGATGATGAAGGAACCATTTCAACATATATAGGCAGAGATCCCAACAACAGGCTGAAGATGGCTGTTACATCGCAAGGAAAAACTGCTGTTACTCATTATAAAGTGTTGAAGCGTTTTGATAAGTTTACTTATGTTGAATGTGTATTGGAAACAGGAAGAACTCATCAAATAAGGGTACATATGGCATCAATAAACCACCCTATACTGGGAGATGATTTGTATTCCAATCAAAAATCTCCTTATAAGCTGGAAGGTCAGTGTCTTCATGCTAAGATTTTGGGCTTTTTGCAGCCTCATACAAAGGAACTGATTATGACTGATGCTCCTTTACCCGAATATTTTGAACATTTGCTCAATATTTTGTAATTTAAAAAAAATAATGATAAAATATATACATAATTAATCTTCGTAAGGAGGTATTAAGTATGAATACAATTATTACAATTTCAAGACAATTTGGTTCGGCCGGCCACGAAATAGGACAGAAATTGGCTGATTCTCTCAACATAAAATGTTATGACAAGGAACTCATTTCTTTAGCGGCCAAAGAATCCGGTTATTGCGAAGAAATAATTGAGCATCAGGACGAGCGTCCTACCAGTTCATTTTTATATAATCTGGTTATGGATACTTATTCCTTCGGTTATAACACTTCTCACTATGTAGATATGCCGATTTCTCAAAAAATCTTTTTGGCACAGTTCGATACCATTAAAAAGATTGCATCGGAAGGCCCTTGCGTTATCGTAGGACGTTGTGCGGATTATGCTTTGGCAGAAATGGAAAATGTTGTTAATATTTTTATCTATGCTGATGAAAAAGACAAAATTAAGCATGCCATGGATAAGCATAATATCGGTGAAAAAGAAGCCCGTGACATGTGCGTAAAGATGGATAAGCAGCGTCAGTCATACTACAATTACTATACATCAAAAAAATGGGGCAGAGCAGACAGTTATGATTTATGTATTAACAGTTCAAAATTGGGTGAGGACGGCTCCGTTACATTGATTAAACAATTTGTTGAAGATTTTGAAAGCAGAAAATAATGCCTAAAGGTGTACTGATTTCCATTGTTATCTTTCTGGCCGTGTTTTATATATTCACATTTATTAAAATCAGAAAGAAACGTAAAACAGAAGAAAAGCATTATATAGATGAGTTTCATGAAAAATATGACAGGTTTGAGAAAAAAGAACCCGAAGTTAAGGATTTAAGAACGGATTATATTGATAAAGATGAACTATATAAATCCGTTCAAGATGAAATTCATCCGGACAATACTAAAAGCGTTAAACACATGAAATTTATGTTTTAAAGGCCTATTTTTTAGGATAACAAGCGGGAATCCTCGGTTCTTCAAGTGCCGAGATGAAGGCGCCTGAACACAAGAAAAATCGGAGGTTTGATGGACACAAAGCAGAACATACATTCGATTTTTCTTGTGCTTTTCTATATCTTATGGTATACTATGTGTATGAAAGAAAATCTTATTCGTTACCGCACATCAGTGTGCAATATTAATTACCATGTGGTATGGTCGGTTAAGTACAGACGAAAGGTTCTGACCGGGGAGGTAGAAACATACCTTAAGGAACTTGTTCAGCAGATTGCAGAAGATAAAGGGTTTATCGTGCAACTGTTTGAATGTGGTGAATGTGATCATGTTCACTGTTTC
>JAZUFW010000038.1:0-11734 GCA_045640905.1 Lachnospiraceae bacterium | reverse complement strand
GCAAGGAAAGAAGATAGGGGCCCAGGAGGAAGTAAAGCAAGTAAGCTTCCTGGGCCCCGAGGAGCAAGTAAAGAAGCTAGGGGCCCAGGAGAAAGTAAATTAAAGAAGCATCCTGGGCCCCGAGGAGTAAGGAAAGAAGCTGGGGGCCCAGGAGGAAGTAAAGCAGGTAAGGTTCCTGGGCCCCGCAGAGCAAGGAAAGAAGATAGGGGCCCAGGAGGGAGTAAATCAAAGAAGGTTCCTGGGCCCCGCGGAGCAAGGAAAGAAGATAGGGGCCCAGGAGGAAGTAAATCAAAGAAGGTTCCTGGGCCCCGGAGAGCAAGGAAAGAAGATAGGGGCCCAGGAGGAAGTAAAGCAAGTAAGCTTCCTGGGCCCCGGACCAAGAATAATATTATGGAGGGTGGCGGAAGAGAGAATTTCGATATCGAAAATGAAAAAAATTTTTAATTTCCAGAAAACGTTTTCCGAGAACAATTCACGTAAAGCCAGAAAAACACGATAGCGCACTCGGTTGCGCAAAGTAGCGCAGGAAATTGCGCAGAACTATTGACATAGAAAAATTGCGGTGTTATATTTATACCCAGAGACGAAAAACGTTTTCCGAGTGTGCAGTTTTGATTTGGTACAACAACTGTCATGGGTAAATATAGTCGGAGAATTTATTCTTTTAACGCAACATTTGCTCAGATATGTGAAATCATCACTGGTATTCTTGGTTTATATCGAGAAAAGTAAGTTGAAATCAACTTAGTAAATAAGTGCTTTCGATTTTTTGGCACATTAGGTAAACATGATTCAAAATGGAGGAAAAAGAGAAATGAAAAAGAAATTGTTAGCAACAATTCTTGCTGCAGCTATGACATTAAGCATGGTTGCATGCGGTGCATCAGACACAGGTGCTGCTGCTCCCGCACAGGACACAACAACGACTGACAGCGCTGCTACAGATACAGCTGCTGCAGACACAGCTGCTCCGGAGGTTACAGACTTCGGTTCAGGCACAATTACAATCTGGGTTGCAGATAATGTAGTTGATTTTACAAATGACAAAGTAGCTAAGTTCATGGAAGAGAATCCTGACATGGCAGGTTACACAGTAACAGTTGAACCCGTTGGTGAAGGCGATGCAGCCGGAAACATGATTACGGACGTTCAGGGTGGCGCTGATATTTACGGTTTCGCACAGGACCAGATCGCAAGATTGGTTTCTGCAGGTGCTTTAACACCTCAGATGGCTGATAATGCAGCTTGGATTGCTGAACAGAACGATGCCGGTGCAGTTGGCGCTGCTACAGTTGGTGATACAATCTATGCATATCCTATGACATCAGATAACGGTTATTTCTTGTATTATGATTCTTCTGTAGTTACAGATCCTTCTTCTTTGGAAAAGGTTATCGCAGATTGCGAAGCTGCAGGAAAGAACTTCTACATGGAAATGAACTCAGGTTGGTATCAGACAGCATTCTTCTTTGCTACAGGATGCGAACTTACATTTGATACAGATTCAGACGGTAACTTCACAGCAGCTAACGTTTCATACGCTACAGATGCAGGTGTAGTTGCATTAAAGGAAATGATTGAAGTAGCTTCTTCACCTTCGTTCCAGAACGGTTCTTCAGTAGATAACGGAACAAACATCGGTGCTATCATTGACGGTACATGGGATTCAGGTGCAGCTCAGGCAGCATTTGGTGACAACTATGCATGTGCTAAGTTACCTTCATTCGAAGGCTCTGACGGCAAGTCATATCAGATGTCAGGTTTCGGCGGATTTAAGCTTTTAGGTGTTAAGCCTCAGGAAGAAGCAGGAAAGCTTGCAGTATGTAACGCACTTGCTAAGTACTTGACATCAGAAGAAGTTCAGAACGACAGATTCGCAGCAGTAGGCTGGGGCCCTTCAAACATGGCAGCTCAGAATTCAGAAGCAGTTAAGGCTGATCCTGCATTGGCAGCATTGGCAGAGCAACTTGCATTCACAATTCCTCAGGGTAACTACCCCGGAGATTACTGGACAGATGCAACTTCTTTAGGTGATGACGTTGTTTCTACAGGCGTATTATCTACAGCTTCTACAGATGAAGATGTTATGAACGCATTGCAGACATTCCAGGATAAGATGTTCAGCTACGTTCAGTAAAAAATAAAGCCTATTGGCGATTGATCAAACAGTATTAGTTTTTTCTGAATGATTATATTAAGAGGCGGCGGTTATTTTTTCCGCCGCCCCTTTTAAAACGTATGGTAGTGGGTATTGTTGGAGGTTATACTTATGGACAAAAAGAAAGCCAATCCGTTTGCACAAATAATCAGCGGATTTGTTCTTTGCTTTAAAAACATAGGGTATGCAATTACGAAAGGAGATTGGAAAACCAAGGTCTCTTTGCTTATTATGGGCTTTGGAGAAATCCTAAGAGGTTCATATCTTCGCGGTATTGCATTCCTTGCAATGGAAGGCGGATTTTTCTATTATCTGTTTTCATTCGGAAACAAGTATCTGAAAGACTTTGGTACGTTGGGAACCAAGAAGTCAGGCTTTAATCCCGACGGAACAAAATCGTACGGTGATAATAGTTTCTTAATTCTGCTGTTTTCACTTTTGACCATAATTATAATCTGTCTGATAGTTGTTTTATGGTATATGAATATCGTAGAAAACTTGAAGGAAGAGCAACTTTTGAAAGAAGGAAAGAAGATTCCGACAGCGAAGGAAGATTTTCTTTCATTATTTGATAAAAATCTAGATAAAACATTGCTGGCTATTCCCATGGTTGGAGTATTTACCTTTGTGGTCTTGCCAATCATTTTCATGATATGTGTTGCTTTTACCAACTATGATGCTAAGCACCAATCACCTTCAAATCTGTTTACATGGGTAGGATTAGAGAACTTTAAGAATCTGTTCAGTCTCGGGACTAACGGCTTCGGCAGAACATTCGGTACAGTTCTTGCATGGACTTTGATTTGGGCATTGTTTGCAACATTCCTTACTTATTTTGCCGGCATGGGTGTTGCAATGCTTATTAACAAAAAAGGCATTAAGTTCAAGAAGCTCTGGAGAACGATTTTGGTAGTTACCATAGCAGTTCCTCAGTTTGTTTCATTGCTTTATGTATATAAATTGTTTGCATCCGACGGATTGATTAATTCATATCTTTTGAGATGGGGATGGATTAAGGATGCACTTCCGTTCTGGCAGAATCCTCATTGGGCGCAGGTTACCATTATTCTGATAAATCTTTGGATAGGTATACCTTATACGATGCTTATCGTAACAGGCCTTTTGATGAATATTCCCGAGGATTTGTATGAATCGGCCAAGATTGACGGCGCTAACGGATGGAGAATGTTCAGATCCATTACATTGCCGTACATGTTGTTTGTTACGGGACCGTTCCTTCTTACGCAGTATACGAATAACCTCAATAATTTCAATGTTATTTTCTTATTAACACAAGGAAAACCTCAGTCACAGGTACTTACCGGAGGCGCCGGATATACGGACCTTTTGGTAACATGGCTGTATAAGATGACAGTTAATGATACCAACTATAAAATGGCTGCCGTAATCGGTATTATGGTATTCGTGGTAACCGCAGTTATATCACTCGCGGTATACGGTTTGTTACCGTCAGTTAAAGATGAGGAGGGATTCCAATAATGAATAAAAAACGTAAATTAGGAAATTTCTTCGCATATTTGGGATTGATTATTATCAGTTTTATTTGGCTGGCACCTTTCATAGGATTGATACTGCAAAGTTTCAGATCTTACCTGGGAGACGGAGCGGGAGGTATGGTTGATTACCTGCTTCCGAAAGAATGGTCGCTTGATAATTACAAGTTCCTGTTCTCCAGCGAAACCAAGTTTTTCAGATGGTATCTGAATACAATAATCATAGCTTTCTTTGTATCATTGGGACAGACGGTTATGGTTCTTTGCGTGAGCTATGTTTTATCCAGAATGAGATTTAAGGGAAGAGAATTGTTGATGAGATTCTGGCTGATTTTGGGAATGTTCCCCGGCTTCTTAACGATGATTTGCTTATACTTCCTGTTAAAGACATTCGGCTTGATCCAGGAGGGTGCAATCGCCGGATTGATTTTGATATCCGTAGCAAGTTCCGGAATGGGATACTACATCAGCAAGGGCTATTTTGATACAATACCGAAATCTTTGGATGAAGCTGCCAGAATTGACGGCGCTTCCAGATTAAGAGTATTTATTCAGATGATTTTGCCGATGTCAAAGCCTATCGTTATTTATACCGCGCTTGTTGCATTCATGGCTCCTTGGTGTGATTATGTATTTGCATCATATGTGGCATTCGGTTATTCAGACAGCTATAACGTAGCGGTTGCCATGCAGAAATGGGTATGGACCAATGACTTCCAGGGTTACTTTACCAGATTCTGTGCCGGCGGTATTTTAATTGCAGTTCCCGTAACCATCCTGTTTATGTGTCTGCAGAAATATTACGTTGAAGGTGTTACCGGAGGCGCAGTTAAAGGATAACAGAAAGAGCATTTTAAAGCGGTGGCTATATGCCGCCGCTTTTTAGAAGAAAGATATTATGAAAAAAACAATCAGTATTTTAATCTGTACGGCAATGCTTTTATTAAGCGCATGCCATTCTGGCGACAAGTTGAATATAATTGATGATAAGTACAGAAACTATTATGAAGTTTTTGTTTATTCATTCTGCGATTCAGACGGAGATAGAATAGGAGATCTGCAAGGCTTGAGATCCCAGCTTCCGTATATAAAGGATATGGGATTTAACGGGCTGTATCTGATGCCCGTCATGAGTGCCGGAACTTATCATAAATATGATGTCATAGATTATTTAAGTATCGATAAAGAATACGGTACCATGGAAGATATGACAGCACTGATTGAAAGTGCACACAAAAATGACATTCATGTCATAATTGATTTTGTTATTAATCATACTTCATCTCAGAATGAGTGGTTTGTAAAAGCAACGCAGTATCTTAGAACCTTGGATAAAGGGAAGGAACCTTCTGAAGAAGAGTGCCAATATTTCGGATATTATAATTTCTCCAAAGAAAGATATGATAATACCTGGTATAAGGTGACCGGAACGGATTGGTATTACGAAGGATCGTTTTGGTCTGAAATGCCGGACCTTAATTTTGAATCCGAGTACTTAAAGAAGGACTTGGAAGACATTGCAGCTTTTTGGGTTAATGATATGCATGTCGATGGTTTCAGAATGGATGCGACCATGCATTTTATTGAAAATAATACCGAAAGAAATTGCGAAATAATGAATGAATTGTATGAGTATTGCCAATCGATTAATCCGGACTTCTATATGGTATCGGAAGTTTGGGCATCTGAAGGAACCATTGCATCGTATTACGACAGTCGAACGGACAGCTTGTTCAACTTTGATGCTGCAGATGCGGAAGGAAAGATCATAAAAACTGCCCGCGGAAACACCAAAGCATCTAAGTTCGTAAATTCCATGCTTTCGTATGAACAGGATTTTGCAGAGCATTATCCTGAGTATGTTGACGCTGTGTTTATTACGAATCATGATATGGGACGTGTCAGCAATGCACTTAACGGGGACGAAGATGCCGTTAAATTTGCAGGCGGACTGATGCTTTCCATGAACGGGGCTTCGTATGTATATTACGGGGAAGAGATTGGTATGGCGTCAAAGGGCACGAAGGACGAAAACAAGAGACTCCCGATGAGATGGGGCGATGAAAGTAAAGAGACAATCGGGCCCAAGGATGCGGACAAAGATATCGAGCAAAAGTTTTCCACGGTGAAGGAGCAGCAAAAGGATGACCTGTCTATCTTGAATTATTATAAAAAGGCCTTGAAGATACGAAACACTTATCCCGAAATTGCAAGAGGAAATATAACAATAGTCGACTCCCTGACCGAAGATAATAAAGCCTGCATCATAAAAGAGTATGCCGGAGAAAAAATCGCGATTCTCTATAACAATTCAAAGGATACGCCTATGGAGTTTAATCTTGAAGGAACTGCTTTAGCGGATATGAATGTAAAAGAATATTTGACAGTAGACGGATTCAAGATATCAAAAAAGGGACAAACGGTTATTTTGTCCCCCAGAAGTATTGTATATATGAAATAATTACAGGAATAATTCCAATACGAAAACAACTACACAGCAGATTATCGAAACAGGTAATAAACCAAGACCGAAGAAGGCTGCCACTATTCCTAAAATCAGAGCCGCAAGACCTGATAGAGGAGAAGAGGTGGCCTCTATTATTGCAGGGAAAGTCATAACCGCCAATGTGACATACGGCACATAGTACAGAAAGCTTTGCAAGAATCTGCTTTTAATCTGCTTTCTGATTAATGTCAAAGGCAACACTCTAATCAAATTGGTGGTAAAAATCATTATTAAAATGTAGATGATGGTTACATGTGCAGTCATATATTTTAATCCTTGGTTTCCGTGCCGACCAAAGGTATGGGCCTGATAATTGCGGCGCCTGCGGCAATCACTATTGTTAAAATGATGGTAATGGTTCCGGAACTTAAATTTTTAACTGTTACATTAAAGAATCTGTCCATAAGGAAAGGGAGTTCGTTCCAAACGTAGCTTAAGAAAAAGCTGACAATTACAGAGCACATAACGGCTTTATCCTTTTTGGAAGGCGGAATGATAATGGCCAGGAACATTCCGTATAATGCAACGGATAATGCCGATACAACTCTCGCAGGGAGAATATTACCTGCTGTTATACCCAAAGCAGTGCCTAAGGCCCAAAGGGGAGTTGATATTGCAAAAGCACCGAAGGTATATACCGGTTCCAGATAACCTTTATAGGCGATGGAAATGCCAAAAACTTCGTCGGTTACGCAACAACCTACCAATATTCGCTTTAGCAACGATGTTTCGGGCGAAAACTTCTGCGACAGAGCTGTGCTCATCAACAGGTATCTGAGGTTGGTTATCAGTGAAATAACAAAGATTTCAAGATAAGCGGCATCTGCGGCAATAAGCGTGTACACTCCGTATTCACCGGCACTTGCCCGCGTAAAGAAACTGGCAAAAAAGCCCATCAGGGCACCGATGCCACCTTTTCTTGCTATAATTCCCAAAGAAAAGGATACCGCAAAATAGCCCAGTCCTATTGGAACTCCGTCTTTTATTCCTTTTAAAAAAATCTGTTTTTTATTCATGCAAAACCCAAATTCAACTATTTTGATTATGACAAACGTCTATATTATCTACTATTTCCGCATAAAAATAAAGTAGATTTTGATATATAAATAATGTAAAATTATTTAAAGTAATATATACGGAGGTACGATATGTTTACAGAAAAAGCAAAAATTCAAAATGCGGAAATAGAAGAAGCAAAGGGTGCTTTATTATGGAGTGACAGAAAGAGAACCTTATTCGGCTTACCTTTAAGTTTTACAAAATATACACTGACCGAGGATCGTTTTTTTATTAAGTCGGGCTTTTTTACCACAAAAGAAGATGAAGTGAGACTATATAGAATTCTTGATGTAGAGTTAAAACGTACATTGTGGCAGAAAATGTTCGGAGTAGGCAGTGTCTTTGTTCGCTCGGCCGATAAGACGTTAAAAGACTTTGAAATTAAGTCCGTTAAGCAGTCCGCGCAGGTCAAAGAGCTGCTTTCTCGTAATGTGGAAAAGCAACGTGATGAAAAGCGTGTTGTTAACAGAGAAATGATGTTTGACGATGGCGACGAGTTCGATACCGATGACGTTGAATCTACGGAAGTATAATCTGGTGGGGGATTAATCGTATGGTATATCTTTTTTTGGCAGACGGCTTTGAAGAAGTCGAGGCATTAAGTGTAGTTGATATGCTCAGAAGAGCAGATATTGAGTTAAAAACAGTTTCCATTACAAAAGACAATGCAGTAACCGGGTCGCACGGTATTATTACACTTGCGGATGCCGTAATCAAAAAGATAAATTTTGATGAAGCTTCGATGATCATTTTGCCCGGAGGCAAGAGAGGAACAGACAACCTCGAAAAATGCGAACTTTTGATGAATAATGTTCGCAAGTTCATTGAAGAAGGTAAAAAGGTTTCGGCTATATGCGCAGCGCCTACTATTTTGGGAAGAGCAGGATTGCTCAATCAAAGGAAGGCCTGCTGTTATCCCGGACTTGAAAAAGATTTGCTTGGTGCCAATGTCTCTTTTGACAAGGTATGTACCGATGATAATCTCATAACAAGCAGGGGAGCAGGAACCTCTCTTGATTTTGCATTTGCGATTATTACTTCCTTAAAAAATTCCGAAACGGCTAAAAGAGTTTCAGACTCTATCGTTTACGGATAGAGCACGAATCGCATTTAAAACGGCTATGATCATAACGCCGACATCTGCAAATATGGCCAGATACATGTTGGTGATGCCGAGTAAAGATAACAGCAGACATGCGAATTTAACGCTTAGTGCCAGAACGATATTTTCATTTACGATTCGCAGGCATTTTTTTGAAATTTTGACAGCCTTTGAAATCTTTGAAGGATCATCGTTCATGATAACAACGTCGGCAGCTTCGATGGCAGCATCGCTTCCTAAAGCACCCATGGCAATTCCGACATCGGCACGCATTAATGACGGGGCATCGTTGATACCGTCACCTACGAATGCTGTATATACTCCCGGTTTGTTACCGGCAATTATTTCTTCCAGTTTTGTTACTTTATCGGCGGGCAGTAGTTCCGAAAAATATTCGTTTATTCCCAACTTGTTGGCAACATTTTGAGCAACATTTCTTGCATCTCCGGTCAGCATTACGGTTTTGTTAATACCAACCTCCTTTAAGTTCTTTACGGCTTCAAAGGAGGTTTCTTTTATTACATCCGAAATAACGATATGGCCCTGATAATCACCGTCAAAAGCCACGTGGACGATAGTCCCGCTGTGGTGGCAGGGAACATATTCTATGTTTTCTCTTTCCATAAGTTTCTCATTTCCGACGCAAACCTTAATTCCATCAATATTTGCCAGAACACCCATACCGCTTATTTCTTCAATTCCTTTTATTTTTGAATAGTCAATTTTCCCGGCGTAGGCATTAATCAAAGACTGGGAAATGGGATGAGATGAGGAACTTTCGGCCATTGCGGCATATTTTAAAAGCTCTTTTTCGTCACATATATTGTGGTGTATGGCGTTAACCTCGAAGATACCCTTTGTTAGGGTTCCTGTTTTATCAAATACAACAGTTTTGATTTTGCTTAATGATTCCATATAATTCGAACCTTTAATCAAAATACCGTTATGGGATGCTCCTCCGATGCCTGCAAAGAAAGATAAAGGTATACTGATAACCAGTGCACACGGACAGCTGATTACCAAAAAGGTTAATCCTATATAAATAAATTGATTAAAATCAAACGGCAATCCCAAAAGAAAATGACGAATCAAGGGGATAAACAATGATATAAAGAGTGCGATTATGCATACCGCGGGAGTGTAGACGGCTGCGAATTTCTTTATGAAATTTTCGGATTTTGCTTTTCTTGTCGAAGATTCTTCGATAAGTGAGAGTATTTTGGATGCTGTCGATTCATTGAAGGCTTTGGTTGTCTTTACCTTTATTACTTTGTTTAAGTTAATCTGCCCGCTTAGAACTTCACTGCCTGCAAAAATGTCTCGGGGAATGCTTTCACCTGTTAAGGAGGATGTGTTAACCGAAGAATCGCCTTCAACCACATATCCGTCCAAAGGAATCTTTTCACCCGGATTAACCATGATAACTGAGCCGACCGACACCTCTTCAGGGGACACCTTTTTATACTCGCCGTCGACAAAAATGTTGGCATAGTCCGCACGCAGATCCATAAGTGTTTCTATGTTGTCTTTACTTTTATCAACAGCCAAATCTTCGAATAATTCACCGATTCTGAATAACAGCATTACCAGGATTGCTTCGTTATAATCGCCGCTTTTTGTGTATATGGCGAGTGCGAAAGCGCCTATTGTCGCAACGGCCATCAGGAAGTCTTCGTCAAAGACTTCCAAGTGAATTATTCCTTCAAAAGCTTCAATCAGAATATCCGCGCCTATTATTAAGTAAAACAGCAGATATAGTATTAGCTTTAGTGTGCCCGGTAACGATACGAGGTTTAATACGATAAGTGCAACTACGGTTACTATAATCCTTAGAATTGTGATTTTTTGTTCTTTATCCATATATTTATACTCCTAACGTGAAAAATAAAGTTAAACAATTAAACATTTGTTTAATCGTTATAAAAAGAATATAATATGTTTTTAGAAAAAGTCAATATACCTTTTTATAAATTTTGGAGGAATGATATGGGAGAAGTAAAGCTTCCGCATAATCACGGCTCGAAGGATGAAAAACTTCGCAAATTAAGTGAGGATATAAAGTTGACGGACGAATTTCGTAAGGTTTCGGATACTTTTAAACTGCTTGACGACAGCAGCAGACTTCGTATTTTTTATATCCTTTGTCACAGTGAAGAATGCGTTATCAATATAGCTGCGTTAATGGATATGACGACACCTGCCGTTTCTCATCATTTGAAATTATTAAAATCCGGAGGCTTAATTCAGTCCCGAAGAGAGGGTAAGGAAGTATACTATAAAGCGTCTGATGATAAAAAGGCCAAGGAATTACATAAATACATAGAAAAAATAATGGACATTGTATGCCCGCAGGGAAGGTAGCATTATGGAAGAACTGAGTTCTAATTTAAGTAAAGTCAAAGAAAGAGTTGAAAGTGCGATAAAAAGGAGCAACCGTAAACAAGACGAGGTTACTTTGATAGCGGTAAGCAAGACTAAGCCTCTTGAGATGTTAAAGGAAGTATATGATTTGGGTGTCAGAGATTTTGGCGAAAATAAAGTTCAGGAACTGACACAAAAAATCGATGCGATGCCCCAAGACATCAGATGGCATATGATAGGGCACCTTCAAACAAATAAAGTTAAGTATATTGTCGGCAGGGTTTATATGATACACAGCGTCGATTCATATAAACTGGCCAAGGAAATCAGCAAAGAAGCACAGAAGAAGGACGTTGACGTCAATATTACGGTTGAAATCAATATTGCGGATGAAGAAAGCAAATTCGGACAAAGCAAGGATGAGGTTATTGAATTGATAAAGGAGATAAGCACTCTGCCGAGAATAAAGGTTTGCGGATTGATGTGCGTAGCTCCGTTTACCGACAATCCCGAGTCAAACAGAGGCTATTTTGCCGAACTTAGAAACCTTGCGGAAAAGGCGTCGAAGGAAGTTGCCAATATTGGTACACTTTTATCCATGGGGATGAGCGGAGACTTTGAGGTCGCCATAGAAGAGGGCGCAAACTTTGTTAGAGTCGGCACCTCGATTTTCGGCGAACGAAACTATCAGATTTGAGACAAAGTCTGTCTTTATCTTTTGAAACGGTTATGCAATGGGTTTTGAAAAAACAATTGTATTATTAAGGCCTATATATAGTATGATTGACTGTATAAAATACAAGATGTAATACCTGAAAGACCTACCCAAAATGGTGCAACGTTCAACAAAAGAATAGTGGGGCCCAGGAGAGAGTGAATCAAGGAAGCCTCCTGGGCCCCTTGAGCTACAGGGCAAGCTTGATAAGGATAAAGATTCAAAAATCAGAACATTTTTATCCGAATTTGTTGCAGAAAGGCGTCAAAGTAAGTCAACATAACTGAGAAATAGGATACAGAATTACGGAAAAAAGAAA